>NZ_JBEXXE010000047.1:0-94224 GCF_040630255.1 Streptomyces sp. NPDC005820 | reverse complement strand
GGCGGATCTTCCGCAGAGCCCGATGCAGCCCGAATCGAATGACGTCAATCGCAGCAGCGGTCCTCACCCTGGAGCGGCAACGCTGAAAGACCTCACTGCCCGGCAGCGCAGCATTTCTCTTCATCAACCGTGATCTTCATCCAACTGCCTTTCTCATAAGCACAGTTCAGGCCACTTCCCGCAGCCCGACGAATCGCCTGACAACCGTCACCTTACGATTGTCATGTCAGAGCGGCAAGCAGTGAAGGGTGGGAACGGAACAAGCGCCTCCGGGTGACAGGAAAGGCCCGGTCCACCCGCACCTACGGGAGACCTCCACGGCGCACCGGATCGCCGGTTCGACGACCGCCGACCGATCACCTTCGGGTTTCCTGAGCGGCGGAGTTCTCCGTATCTCACCTACCGAGATAAACGGAGGACCTTGACTCTGTCGGTGATCTTCGAGGGTCATCCGGCCGTTGCGGCACAGAGAATGTGGAAACGGCTTGATCGCCTACGCCCTCGGGGTGTTTCGGCGGTGCAGGTGAGGTTGCAGGCCATAGCGGTGAGTACGTGTTGAACATGCGTCTTGGCGAGCCCTCGGTAACGAGTGCGGCGTAGGCCGTTGCTCCGGACGGCCTGGGAGAGCGTCGCCTCGATGCCGGCGCGGACGGCATAGCGTCGTTGCCACTGCTCGGTCTAGTGGGGGAGGCGGCTACCGACCTGGATCTCGCGCAACGGCTGTGGGAGCAGGGCGATCGAGCGGGGCCTGGTGGCCGAGGCGGTGCATGGTTGACGGTCCGGGCAGGCCAGGCAGTCGGCTTTGGCGAAGCGGAACTGGAGGTACTCATGGCCGTTGATACGGAGTGTCCCCGGCTGGGAGCTGGTCTTGCCGCGCGGACACGTCGCCTGCGGATGCAGGCGGCATCGACCACGTGCTCGGCCGGAGCCAGGGCGGTCTGGGCCAGGTCGTCGTGGATCTACTCGATCAGCCAGCCGTCCTGGACCGGGGCGATCGTGGTAGCGACGTGCACCACGATCTCGGGCCGCTGTTCCTCGCAGGTCTCGATGTAGTGCACGTGACAGCTGCTCCACTCGGTGCCGTTCTCGGTGCAGTAGTGCGCGTCGGTGTCGTACGGAGACTCGAAGCGCAGGCTCGCCGGCGGCAGCGCGTACCCGTCGCGCCAGCGGAGCTGCCCTTCCTCGTCCCAGTAGTAGTGGTGGACCCACACCTGTCGCAGGACTTCAACCTGGGGAAGGGTCCGCAGCCGGCCCGGCGCGCCGGAGGCCCACAGGGCCGCCAGCACTTTCTGCCCGTCCGTCCGAAGACCTCCGCTCGCGCGATCACGGCCTCCGGCCCACCGGGCACCTTCCGGATCTCAATCTTCCGTCCGTACCGCTTGTCCCACTCGGGCCCGATCGACGGCCGCAGCCACCCCGGCGCGATCACGGCCAGCTTCTCCAAGGCCGCGCGCAGGCTCTCCCCGGCCAGCTCCAGGCGGCTGAGGCGTCGCACCCCGGCCAGCACATACGTCGCGTCGGTACGCTGCCGCCCGCCGGATTTCAGCAGCCCCGCCTCGGTCAGCCGCGTGAGCATCACCTGCAGCATCCGGTCCGCCGCGTCACCTTCGACCAGACGAGCGCGGAAGTCGCACAGGAGCGAGTAGTCGAAGCCCGTGTCCTCCAACTCCAGGCCCAGAGCGTACTTCCAGTCGATTCGCGTACGCACCGCCTGGGCCGCCGCCGGGTCCCACAGGTCCTCGGCGAACTGCAACACCGAGATCGGCGCCAACTGCCCCTGCGAGAAACCCGGCCGCCCATCGGAGGGATAGAGATCCGCGAACTCCGCATCCTCGAACAGCACATCGAGACGGTCCCGCACCAGCATCGCGGGCGTCCCCTTCGGGCACGCCGCCCAGGCCGTGCGCACGGTCCGCGCCGGAATCCGCTGATAGTCCCTCGGCTGCAACGACATCGGGCCCACCTCGACCTTGGCACCGCCCCGCTGCCTCCACTGAAGCACCGCCCTGAGCAGCTGTCAGCACCCGCTGAAGATCACCAACAGAGTCGCGGCACTGGCTCTAGACGAGCTTGACCCACCGATAGGGTGTCAAGGTGACCGGGCCCAACAGGCCATAGTTCGTGGGCTGCTTGGCCAAGTTGTACTCGGCGGTCCAGGAGTTGAACAGGGTGGAGGCCACCTCCATCACAATCTGGTTGTGCCCGGCCACGAGGTAGGGGCCGATGTCCAACGCAGTGTCGTTCTGATTGGCGACCAACGGGGTCCCGTTCACTGCGATCCGGAAGGTGTCGGTGACCTCCCCCAGGTCGAGGACCGCGCCCACACCGTCGGCCCATCCGGCCTTCATGCTGAACCCGGTCGCGTACGTCCCGATCCCAGAGGCGGTCTCCAACCCGGGCAGCTGCCTCCAGGGCGCAAGGGCGCTCAGCGTGCCGACGTCAACGGTCGTCTTGGTCGAACCACTGGGAGTCGAACCCTTCGTCCAGCTCTGCACTTTCAGATCCCAGCGGGAAAGCGCTTGTGCAGACGGCACCGGGCCGAAGCGCGCGGAGACTGTCCTGCCGTCGTTCAGGACGACTGGTACGGCGCCGGCGGAGTTGCTCTTGGCGATGAGGTTGCCGGCCTTGTCGTACTCCACGCGAGCCGTCGTGTGTCGAACCGTGACACCGGGCACCGGGCTGCCGCTGAACCGTCGGTCCTTGGCGAGGACGACGATGACCGAGTCGTTCGCGGCGACGGTCATGTCCAAGGTGACCGAGCCCTTGTTCGCTCGGTACTTCGCGATCGGTGTGATCTCGCCGGTCCAGGCATTCAGCAGGTAGGGGCGCCCTTGTCCCTTGAGCGTGACGGTCGTCTTCACCGCGTCCATCGTCTTGGCGGCCGGGTACGTGTCCACGTCGCCGTAGTTGTAGAGGTGATACAGGTCGGCGTCCTCGGTCTGACGGTGGTAGCTGAGCAGCGTGGCGCGGGTGCCGTACGCGGCGTCCGGGGCGATATCCAGCTCGGCCAGCGCTCCAGGGACGTCCTTCCTCTCAGCCACATGTTTCACGTTCCGGTGGCTCAGCAGTGTCGCCATGTCGTCCGCGATGGCACCGTCTGTGTTGTACGAGCCCGCCGAGGGCAGGGCTCCGACGAAGATGATCGGCAGGCCACGCCGGCTGTACTTGACGAAACGGCGGACGGTGTCAGCGGGGATGGTGGTCTCTTCGTCGACGATGATCGCCTTGTAGGCCGGCCCGTCGGCATCAAGGCGCTTGTTCTCAACGACCGCGTTGTCCAGGGCGAAGGCGGAGGGGTCGACGAAGTCGTACGAGAAGCCGCTCTGTTCCAGCAGACCGTCGTCGTCGTAGTCCTTCTTCTTGTTGTCGAGTTCTCCGCTCTCCCAGTACTTCAGGGAGTAGACCGCCAAGTCGATCTTGGCAATTCCTTCACGGAGTACCTGCTGGTTGCGTGCGATCCACGTGGTGTAGTCCGACGCGTGCGTCCAGTTCGGTGAGCGCTCCCCCCAGTTGTTTGAGAACGGCATAGCCTCCCATCCGGGCCACGTGACGTCGGAGGCGAATCCTCCGAGGGCGCTCGCGCCGTCGTACTGACCGTTGTAGGAATACCCGTGGAAGACGACCTGGTTCACCCCACCGGAAAATGCTCTCTGTATGTGCCACAAAATGTCGTCGAAGGTCTGCTGGTTCTTGCCCGAGTCTTCTTCGCCGTTTCCGCGTAGCAGGTTGATTTGCTGGCCACCGGAGATGAACTTCATATGCAGCTCGGGTGCGGTCTCGATCGAGTAGATCTTCTTCCGGCCAAGGTGTACCGCGCCGGCCTGCATCCGGTAGAAGTCGATGATGTCGTCACCGTAGAGGGATTCCGTCTCGGGGACCGCCACGCTCAGTGCGCTCTCCGGCATGTTGAGATTCTTGCCGTACGCCGGCTGGACCCTCAACTGAACTCCGTTCCGGTCGGCGAATTCGTTGAGGGGCTTCAGATGGTTCTCGACGTACAGGTACGTCATGTGGTCGTAGAAGTCGTTCCTTATCTGGGCGGTATTGACGTCAAACTTGAAGTCAGGGGTCGGATTGGCCCGGTAGTTCCCCCTGGAGGATGCCTGGTAGAGCGCCGGGAGATATGGCGCCAGATCGTACTTGTTTCGTCGCTTGAAACCGTTCAACAGGCCATGCGTCCAGTCGAGGTGGGTCTCGAATTCCAGCGAGTCGCTGAACAACCCGTGTGCGTGCTTCCAGTCTTCCCCGTAGTACGGGATGAGCACGTCGTCCCAGTAGTCGATCAACACTTGCGCGCCCGTCCGGCCGAAGTGGTCGATCTGGTAGTTTCCCTGGGCCTTGTTCCCGGAGGGATACTCCCACCAGCCGAACAGCACGTATTCGCCGGCGTCGCCAGGGGTGAACGAGACCGTCGCGTTGGTCGGGGCGTGTTCCTTGTCTGCGAACGTGACGCTATCCAGATTCAACGACCGCGCCGAGCTGTAATCGAGCGTCTTGGTCTGCTTGTCGGTGTACTTCGCCACCGTCACCGCGACCAGCTTAGGCGTGCCCGCAGCGGCACGGAAAGCAGGGACCGGCACACGGCCGGAAAACGGAGTCGATTGAGTGATCCCATCAACGTTGGCGCTGTCTGTCTCCATCTGGGCGCCCTGGTCCGGGTCGTTCACGTTGGTGATCGTCGGGAGGTTCAGCGGCCAGCCAGGTGTCAGCGTGAAATCGACGGAGAAATTGTGCCGCCCGGCGACCTGGAGCAGGTGCTTGGTCAATTCGTTCCAGCGCGGTGAGCCCCAGGCGACGTTACTGCCGTCAGAGTCCGCCTTGTTGAACGAGACGACTTCGGCTCCGCCGAACCCGGCTGCGACCATCGACTCGATCTCCTTGGTGATCTCATTCCTGGTCATCAGCGCGTTCGGCACCCACCATCGCATCTTCGGCCTGTCCCCCATTACAGGGGAAGCGAAGCTGTCGGCGAAGCTGCGCTTGGTCGGCGCAGCGCTCGGACCGGCCGGAGCGGCGCCGGCCGCTCGGCCCATTGCGGGCGTTATCCCCAAGGCAAGCGCGAATCCCAGCACGGTGCGGCGCGCTGGGCCCGCCGCTATGACGCGCGTCGAGGGCTTACGTGACATTTCCACGTTCCTTTCATGGGGATCCGGCATCGAATGGCCGCCCGAAGGGGTTCGTCACAATCAGCGAATGAGGGCAACCAGCCGGGCGACGTCTATGGCCGAGGCACAGACGTCACAGTCAATTGAATCGTTTCAGTCGGTCATGGCGAGGAACGTACGTGACTGACGTCTCACTCGTCAACGGGTATGGAGGGTGGGTTCATCAATGGGGCAGGGCGACTCGCCGCCACCTCTGACACCGGGAACGTCGTCTCGTTCCCTAGCAGCCTGGGCCCCTTGGTGTGCGTGTCATGGTGACGCGCGGGTCTATTCTGATGCGTGAGGCCCCTTTGTCAAGGGACCGCGTGATGCCGTCGGGTCCGGCTGTCCGACGGGACTCCGCCGACTCGGCCTTGGACGGGGCCGCCGGTTTGGCTTGGTGTGACGCATGGCGATTCCGGTATGCGCGGGTTGGGGCCGCAAAGCGCGGGCTCTTCGAGGAGCGACGGAACCAGAGGTCCGGAGGGCGGACGTTTGGGGGACTGCCGCACCCACCCGCCGGGATCCGTGGCCGACGAATGTCCAGAAAGCCCAGGATGTGGTCGGCGACCCTCGGTCGCGCGCCGCCTGCTCTCCCGCCGGATCGTCGCGGCACACCACGCCCAGTCCGAGCAGGGGCGCCCCCCGCGGCGCTGCACCGGACCGCGCGAGAGCTCTACTGGAACACACCCGGCGAGCGCCGGACTGGTCTCCGACCGCATGGTCCGCAGACGGCTCATCGCTGGTGTGGCACCGAAATCGCCCTCCGACAGGCGACCTGCCCGATAATCCGCAGGCCGAACCGCCAGGCAAGGGTGATCCCCGTAAGGCCATGAGTCGTTGAGCCTGCGTGCCGGTGTCCGCCGCTCCGGCGTCGCCCATGGCCGGCCGACACCCGCGAGATCACGGCGAAGGCGCGCATTGGCACAGCAAGGTCCGGAGCCATAAGTGGGACCGATGCAACCCGCGAGCCAATCCCTCATGCGGAGCTCCCGAAGACATCGCCCCTCAAGGCCCGCCAGGCGGCCCCCCTCGCCGGGCGTTCTGTCCGCCGACAGCACCCCCCAGAACCCTGCTGGGGAAAAGGCAAGGTCAGCTCCCATACAGTAATTGGCAAGCTCCGTCGGACAGTACCCAGCCATAAGCGGAGAGGATCTGGCCGAGGCGTTCAGCACGGGGCTCGGACGGACCGTGACCTACGAGGCGACCGACCCCCACGCCCGCTTCGCACCGCTCGCACCCATGCTGGGCGAGCACGCCACCGCCGCCATCGCGGACAGGTACCAGGCCCTCAGCACACAGCCGGACCACTCGATCACCGCCGAGCACTCCGCCCAGACGCTCCTCGGCGTCACCCCCCGGACCGCGAGCGAGTGGCTGGCCGGCACCGATCTCTGACGGAGATCGGCTGCCATCACGGGAGGAGGTGATCGACGCGATGCGGGAACCTGCCCACATGAGACCCGAGTTGGCCGCCGTCACCGTCACCGCTATCTGGAGGAGCTGCCCTGCGGCACCAGCCACGCACTGCTGTTGCGTGACGGCGGGGTGGGTCGAGCGGCATGCCGACCGCTCGGCACCGAGAAGGTGACGGGTGGTGTCGCACGCCGTCCCCCTCGGCATTGCCCGTGCCCGCTGACGAGCCGCCAAGTCGCCGCACCCCGGCCCGAACGACTTCGCGTCCTCCCCGGCGATCCGTCCTCCCCTCCCCGGGGGAGTCCGGGGCGCGGGGCTGTGACGGGAGTACGTGCCGAACCTGTGCGGTGGCCGGGAGCCTGCGTTGGTCCGGGTCAGCGCGAGGTGATGCGCTGAGGGTCGGGCAGACGCGTGGCGGCGGCCGGCTCGTAGATGCCTGCGAACGCGGTGAACAGCAGTGCCACGCCGAAGGCCCCGGGGTCGGGGACGCCGATGGCGTGATCGCCCACATAGCTGGCACGGCCGCGCCGTGGGGTGAGCGGCGCGGTGCCCAGTGCGCCCTGGATGGCGGCTTCGGCGGCAGCCGTGAAGGGGCTGTCGGCAGCAGTGCCACCAGAGGCGGCCAAGGCATCGCAGGCGGGACCGAGTGCGTCCACGAGGGTGCAGTCGCCGACCTCGGCTCCACCGACCCGCTGGATGGCGGCGAGGCTGGATCTCGCCGCGCCGGCGACGGCCAGGGCGTCGGGCTCCTGGTCGTCGGCCCAGGACACGGTGGCCAGATGCTGGAAGAGGAGCCCGAAGAGTGGACCGCTCGTGCCGCCCACGTCGTTGAGGAAGGCCTCGGCCAGGGCAGCCACGCCGTCGGTCCCCGACTCGTTCAGTCCGACCGCCCGGCGCACACCGCCGACCAGGTTGTCGCCGAAGTCGCCGTCGCCGACGAGTTGGTCGAGGGCGGTGAGGTTGTCGTGGACCTGGGAGACGATCGTCGAATAGCGCTCGAGAACGGCTCGGCCGACCGAGGCCTGCTCGTTCGCGCGTATCGGGGTGGCGGCTGGTCCGGCGACGACGGTCGCCGCGGTGTCCGGGGACAGAGTGAGAGAAGGAAGGAACAGCGGCGTGTCGGTGGGTGCCGTCCACAGGCCGGCCCACTCCGCCTTCATACGGGTGAGCGTGATGGAGAAGCCGGCCATGTCCAGGGCCGCGGTGAATGTGCCGGGCACGATGGCCAGGGGCTGGATGCCGCGGGCCGTCAGCAGGTCGTGCAGGATCGATCCGATGGCGTGCAGTTCCAGGCTGGTCGTGGCACCCAGGCCGTTGACGACGGCCAGCATCTTGTCCTGCCCTGCGGGCAGCGCCTCGAGAAGATCATCGGTCATCTGCCGGACGAGTTCCTCGACGGGGCGGTGGTCGATGGTGCGCGTACCGCGCTCGCCGTGGATTCCGACACCGTAGTCGAGCGTGCCGGGGCTGAGATCGAAGGCCGGCGCCGCGGTCGAGGGTGAGGTCTGGGCTCGGGCCGCGACGGCGAGGCTGCGGGAGCGGGCGACGATCTCCGAGCCCAGTGTGGCGAGATCCTCCAGTTTGGCGCCCTGGTCGGCGAAGGCTCCGAGCAGCTTCTCCAGGACCACGGTGGCGGCGGTGCCTCGGCGGCCGGTCGCGGTGTGCGTGTTGTCGGTGGCCAGGTCGTCGTCGACGAGGACCGTCGCTACGGGTATGCCGTCGTGGCGGAGGCGTTCCGCCGCGATCTGAAAGTTGATCACATCGCCGGTGTAGTTCTTGATGATGAGCAGAACACCGTTGCTTTTTGCGACGGCCGCACTGGCCTCGTAGATCTGCCGGTTGTGCGGGGAGGCGAAGACTTCGCCGGGGCAGACGGCGTCGAGGCCGCCGGGGCCGAGGAGGCCGGTGTGCAGCGGCTCATGTCCGGAGCCGCCTCCCGAGACCAGCGCGACCGTGCGCTTGGGGTCGCTGGTGCGGGCCCGCAGGTACAGAGGGCTGCTGTTCACTTCGATCAGGCCGGGGTGAGCCAGCGCGAGACCGCGTGCGGCGCTCAGCACCGTGTCGGCTTGCGGGAGGAAGTACGTCATCGGGGGAAAGCTCCCTTGGAAGAGCGAAGGTGGATGGATCGCGACCTTCGGTTGGTGGGGCGTCGAAGTCGGACAACGGGGCTGGCTGTGGGCTCGGTAAGGTGCCGGTCGCCCGTGGCGTCGGGCACGCACCCTCACACTGCAAGCGGTCATCGGGCCCAGGTGCGGCCCCTGCTCTCCGGCCGGGCTATCGCTGCGGTTCCCCCGGCAGTCGGCCGTCGGCTGTCGACCTCAGTGAACCTTGGAGGGGTGTGCTGCGAGCGGCGTCACATGGATCTTCATGTACGGAAACAGCGGCAGGCTCGACAGCAACGCGTGAAGGGTGTCGTTGTCGTCGACATCGAAAATGCTGATGTTGGCGTACTCTCCGACGACTCTCCAGATCTCCGGCCATACCCCCGTGCCCTGGATCTCCTCCGCACGCGCCTTTTCCCGGGAGAGCAGATCCTCTCGGATGGTCGGGTTCATGTCATGAGGGACGGATACGTCCATGCGAACGTGGAACAGCATTCCTTGCTCCTGGCTTGGTGGCGGTCTCGGGGAGAAATCGCCCCGGCTTGTAGGCTCAACCGGGGGTGAGCCCGCGTCGTCGGTGAGCGCGGACCGCGTCCATGTTCACGTTCACCCCCAGCCCCGGGCCGTCGGGAAGATGGAGGTGGCCATCGGCGAACCGCAGCGGCTCGACGAGGGTGTCCTCGGCGAAGAGCAGCGGCCCGAACAACTCGCTGCCCCAGGTCACTCCGGCCGCGGCACAGGCGAGGTGGAGCGATGCCGCGGTGCCGATGCCTGTCTCGATCGACGTTCCCGCGTGGCACGGGATGCCCGCGGCCGCCCCGATCGCCACGATGTCGCGGGCTCGACGAAGTCCGCCGACCTTGGTGACCTTCACCGACCACACGTCGGCCGCCCTCGCGTGGACGAGGCGCAGCGCGTCGTGCGGCGTGCGCAGGCTCTCGTCTGCCATGACCGGAATCGGGAGCGCGCGGTTGATCTCGGCGAGGGCGCCCATCTGTTCTCCGGGAACGGGCTGCTCGATGAGGTCGATGCCGGCCTCGGCCAGGCGAGGGAGGAGGCGAAGGCTGGTGAGGAGGTCCCACCGCGCGTTGAGATCGACGCGCAGACTCGCCGAGGACGACGTCTTCTCGGCGATCGCCGAGATCCTCTCGACGTCGTCGACGGGATCGACGGCACCCATCTTGAGCTTGAAGCTTCGGTGGGTGCCGTCTTCGATGAACCGCTGAATCTCGTCCACGACGACCTCGACAGGTTCGGCGCCCAAGGCCCACGTGACCTCGACACGGTCGCGAGCGACCCCGCCGAGCAGGGTGTGGAGGGGAACGTCGAGGGTGCGTGCCCATGCGTCGTGGAGCGCGACCTCGACAGCGGTCTTGGCGTAGAGGTTGGCGGCCACGTGGTCCGTGATGTCCCGCATGAGTTCGTCGATGCTATCGACGGGCCGGTTGAGCAGAAGGGGCGTGATGTAGGTGTCGATGGTGATCTTCATCGACTCCACGGACTCCCCGCCCCACCAGGGGCCACCGGGTACGACGCCCTCGCCGACACCCGTCACACCGCCCAGGGTGTGGACGAAGACCAGCAGGACGGGCTGTGCGTCGACAGTGACGCGGGCGAATCTGTGCGGGCGCCGCAAAGGCATGTCCACGATGATCGTCTCAACGCGCTCGACGAGCAGGTCGGGTGGGGCCGGAGACATGGGACCTCTCGGGGAGTAGTCGGAGTTCGATGACAAGGAGCCCCGTAGGGGGTCGGTACGCGCCCGACCCCCCGGAGGGCACGTCAGGGGTGTCAGGCCTTCTCTAGCTCGAAGTCGTAGGTCACCCGAGCTACACCGGTGCCGTCGTCGACAGGTTCGATGAAGAGTTCGGGCTTGGTGGCCGACGCGACGTCGGAGTCCACGTACGCGCTGGTGGCGAGGTAGAGCTGGGTGGTGATCGTGCGGTGCCCGTCCGCGCGGACCATCAGGTGCAGGTGGGCCGGGCGCCACGGGTGCCACCCCGCGGCTTCGAGAAGGCGGCCGGTCGGCCCCTCGTGCGGAATCTGGTACGGAGCGGGCTGGATGGTACTGATCGCGAAGTGCCCGTCCGCGTCGGTCACCGCCACGCCGCGGAGGTTGCCGTCGGGGACGTGCGGCGCGAATCCGGAGTAGTAGCCGTCGTCGTCGGCCTGCCAGATCTCGACTTCCGATGCGGCGAGGGGAGTGCCGTCGATGTCGCGCACCTGACCCGACAGCACCAGTGGTGTGCCCTTTTCGTCGGCGCGCATGGGGAGTGTGCAGGTGGCACCGAGCTTGGGCTGGTCGGGCAGGTAGTAGGGCCCTTCGATGGAGCCCTTGGTTCCGTTCTGCGACTGGGAGACCTGGTCCTCCACGGCGTGCTCGATGAACACGTCCATCACCAGGGGCCACTCGCCGCCTTCGCCGACCGCCATGAGCCAGGCCTTCGTGGCCTGGTATTCGGGGTAGGTGACATCGTGGCTGCGGATGACGTCCCGGACTGCGCTCAGGATGTCACCGACGATGCCGGCGACACGCTCCTGCGAGCTCGCGACAACGCCGCGCCGAGCAGCGTTCTGCTTGAACGCGACTGTCGCGCTGGCGCCCGAGTCCGCGGCGGTGGGTGAGGGTGCGGGTGACTGGTTGTCCTGGGCGGTGGTCATACCGTCTCCTGGGGTGTTGGTCAGTGGTCGTGAATTCGGCTGACGTCGGGGTTGATGAGATACGGCGTCAAACCGCACTCGGTGAGCATGATGTCGGCGAGCCATTCCGTCTCTCAGGCCTCGCCCTGGGCTTCGGCGGCGAAGCGGACCTCCACCTCGACACTCTCGTGGTTTCCCGCGTGATTCCACTGCTGGAGTTCGTGGCAGCCGCCGGTCTCGCTGCCGGCCGAAGATCGCACCCCGCCATATCAAGCCGCATCGTTCCGCCGCTTCCCGGAAAGAGCCGACAACGAGACCGCGATCAGCAGTGCGACCCCGTTGAAGATGTTCGGCAACCAGAAGGGAGCACCCGCGAGCGTCAGTCCACTGATCGCCACGGCCAGCACGAGAGCACCGATGATGGTGCCCCAGAGGTTGAACAGTCCCTGCTGAATGACTGTGGCTCCCAGGAACGCGGCGGCATAGGCGGGAAGAAGGAACTCGGGGCCTGTGTTCGGATTTGCCGATCCGATGCGGGCGATCTGCAGAAATCCGGCGAGCGCGGCCACGGTGCCGGAAATCACAAAGGCCGACGTGAGGGTGTATCTCGTACGCACACCGCTGAGTCGCGCGGCTTCACGCCCGGAACCGGTGGCTCGGATGTATCGCCCGTACGGAGTGAACTCCAGTATGTACCACACGAGGAAGGAAAGGAGAACGGCGACCCAGACGACCAGGGGGAAACCTATGAATGTTTCCGTCCCGAGGCTCCGCAAGGAAGCAGGGACTCCCCGGAACAGGACCTCTCCCTTTGTCACGAGGAGATTGAGTCCAGCCAGGACGGTGGCCATCGAGAGCGTCACGATGAACGCGTTCACGCCGATCTTGACAATGAAGAACGAGTTGACCGCGCCGATGAAAGCCCCGATCGCCAAGGCGGTGGCCAGCACCAGCAGAAGGGGCCATCCGAGGGCGCTGCTGTAAGCCACCCAGACGGCGGAGAAACTGAGGTTCGCGGCGACGGACAGGTCGAACTCGCCGGCAACCAGCGGGAACAGTACCGCTATGGCCAGGATGATCGGCACCGCCTGGCCCGTAAGGATACTGACCGAGTTGGACGCGGTGAAGAACCGGTCCGTCTGCCAGATACCGAACGCGAGTATCAGCAGCACAAGGAAAATAGCCAGTCCGAACCGCGAAACGCCCTCCAAAAGGTGATTCCGACGACGCCTACTCGTCAGGTCATCGGGTATAGCGGCCGGTGCCGGACCGGCAATGCTCTCGGTAGGCATTGGTCTCCTCGGGAGGTGGTTCAGAATCGGACAGGGGGTTCAGGTCGCGGCCACGCCGGACGTGGCGCCCGTGGTTGCCATGGCGATCTCGTCCTCGGTGATATGGGGCCGTTCCAGCACCCGGCGTATCTGGCCCCTGTCAAGAATGACGAGGCGATCACACAACGCCGCCAATTCCGAGCCGTCGCTCGACGCCAGGATGACGGTCATGCCGTCACGAGCGAGCGCGAGAACCAGCGACGCGATCTCGGCCTTGGCACCGATATCGATGCCCTGTGTGGGCTCATCCAGGATCAGGATCCGCGGATTCACTCGGAGCGCCTTGGCGATGACGGCCTTCTGCTGATTTCCGCCGCTCAGCTTCCCGATCGGACGCATGGAATCCCGGGGCCGGACATCGAGACGGGCGATGAGCTCGTCGGCCTGATCGCGTTCCTTGTGCTTGTCCAGCCACCATGCCGTGCCGAACGACCTCAGGTCCGGCAGAGTGAGGTTGTGCTGCACGGGCAACGAACCGATGCATCCATGATTGCGCCGGTCCTCAGGCACATAACTGACACCGGACCTTATGGCCTCGCGAGGATCTTTCGGTCTGTACGTGGCACGAGCAAGGGTCATCTGCCCTGCTGTGGCGCCCTGTGCACCGGCGATGAGGCGCACCAGGTCACTTCTACCGCATCCCGCAAGGCCACCGATGCCCAGAATTTCCCCTGCGCGCACATCCAGGTCCAGATTTCGGACGATCCGGCCTGTCAGTCCCCGCAGCCGCAGGATGTGACTCGTCTGACTCTCGATCGCCGCTGTTTCGGAATCCGTGCGCCGCGGAGCCGATTTCGCGAGCTCCCGACCGAGGAGCAGCGAGACGATCTCTCCATGAGTCAGCCCCGCGGTCTCCCGTTGCGCGACTATGCGGCCGTCCCGCAGGACGATGACCTCGTCGGCCACCTCGAGCACTTCGTCGATACGGTGCGACACATAAAGCACTGCCCCGCCGTCAGAGGTGACGCGCTCGATGGCATCGAACACCAGGCCGACTTCCTCCTTGGGGAGTGCGGCGGTCGGTTCGTCGAGCACGAGCACGCGCGGAGTCCCCTCGCCGGGATCTCCGAGCACCCTTGCGATCGCCACCATCGTGCGCTGCGCCGGCGACAGAGAACTCAGCAGCGTGTTCGGATCCCATGTGAGACCCAGCCGCCCCAGGCGCTCGCGGACACGCGCCGAGACGTTTTTCCGACGAATCGCACCCGCCCTGAGCGAGCCGTATCCGGTGGCGAAACAGACGTTGTCCCCCACCGACATGGACTCGACGAGACCAAGGTCCTGGTGGACGAACCGGAGACCAGCGGCATGAGCACGTGCGGGCGTCACGGGGCTCGACAACTCGTGCCCGCCGGCCTCGATCACTCCCCCAGGGGCGGCTTGGTAGTACCCGCTCAAGATCTTGATGATCGTGGACTTGCCCGAACCGTTCTCCCCGAGCAAAGCCACGACCTTGCCGCGGCCGATCTCGAAAGAGAGGTCACTCAGAACCTGTGTGTCCCCGAACCACTTGTTGATGCCGCGAACGACGAGCGCCGAGTTCGGACTCTGGGCGTTCACACCGTTTACGTCATTCATTTCTGCGTCGATCCCGTCTTCCACAGCTTCAGGAACATCGCCTTGTAGTCGATGTCGCCGGTGTAGGTGAAGTCCTTCGGGATGTAGTCCTTGGTCACCATCCTGCCGGGCACGCCGTCGTCGTCGGGTGCCGGCTTGCCCTGCAGCAGGCGATTCACGTCGTCGATGGTCGACCAGCCCTCCCATTCGAGGGCACTGCCGACGGTGGCCCTGATCGATCCCCCCGAGTCGATGTTGCGGATGACATCCGGATTGCCGTCGATGGAGTAGACCTTGACGTCGTGATTACCGAGCTGCTGCAGCGCTGTACTGACGTCCGTGGCGAAGAGGTCGACCGGCGAGATCAGAGCCTTGACATCCGGATTCCTCTGCACGAATGCCGACACTTTGTTCTGCAGTACCGTCCCCACGTCGTTCGCCGAGACCTGTTCCACCTTGACGCTCACCTTGGGGCAGTTCTTGCCCAGGTAGGACTTCACGGCGTCGACACGCTGTGTGAGGACGTTGAACGACGGATCCGTGATCATTATCGCGTGACCCTCTGCGTTCAGGTCGTCACACACCTGGGCCGCGAGCCACTCACCCTGCTGCGTTCCGTGGAGACTCATGTTGTGCTGGAAGCCTTCCGCGGTGATCGGCACATCCTCCTGCCCGTTCGCACCGCCCAGGACGACGATGCCTTTGCGTCTCGCGGCCGCGAGCGGACTGGCGACCCAGGCCGGGTCGAGGACCGTGGTGACGATGGCGTCGGCGTGGAGGTCGATGGCCTGCTGGATGGCCTGGTTCATCTTGTTGGTGTCGAAGACGGGATCAATCGTCAGCACCTTCCAGCCCAGCGCCTTCGCGGCCGCGTGCACGCCGGCGTCCCAGCGCGCGCAGCCCGGCGACGCCATGCTGCACGGGATGGACACGATGAACTTGTCCTTGAGCATCGGCGGCGACGTCGTCGGGCCCTTCCAGGGCTTCGGCTGGCCCGCCTCGGCCACCAAGGCCTTCACCGCAGCCGGCACTCCGGCTCCCGAGGAGCCCTGCGTGTCGGTGGTTCCAGCTGTGGTTCCGGCGGTGGTCCCGCATCCGGACATGACCACCGCACAGACGGTCAGCCCCACGAAGGGCGTGAGCTTTCTCATTGCGTCTCCTGCCTCATGATTCCTGTCGGCCTGTTGAAACCGACTTGCCCCGACTTGCCCTGACCTGCCCTTTCAGGGCATCCGTTTCCTCGGGCGCCGACACCGAGACCGCGTCCCCGACGTCCTCGGACAAACGCGTCGAGCGCTGCCGCGACGAGACCCCCCAGGTGTCCGGCGACAGTGGCGTCGGCCGCCGGCCGACCTCTGCGGCAGCGCTGCGGCGAGGTTTTCTTCTCAGGGGCACAAGCGGATGGTTCGGCTCCCGCTCGGCGCACCCGTTCCGGCTGGGCCGGTCGTGCGAACAGTGTGTGAAGGACTGACGGCGGTCACTGCGGGCGAGCCGCCCCTGACGGTGACCGGGCGAGCTCGCGGCTACGTCGCTCACCCAGGCGTCACGTTCGTCCGGCTCGGCACGTCACCTGCACCCGTCACTCCGGTCCGGACCGGCCTGCCGCGCATCTCCGCGTTGTTCTGCTCGCCGTCGAGGGGAACGCCCGCACCGTGGCGTGACGTCCCGGTACCGCGCCGCGGACCTATCCGCCGAGAGCCGTGGACGCCGTGACCGGCTCCCGCGACCGCAGGACGAAGCCGGGATAGCCATTCGCTTCCAACTCGTCCAGCTCGGCGTAATACCGGTCGGCTCCGCCCATGTAGACCAGGGCCTCCGGTCGCTTGCCCGGAACGTTGGCCCCCATGAACCACGCCCGGGCCTGAGCGGAAGTGCGCGGGAAGATGGTCTCCTCCACCGCTCGCCGCACCTCCTGACGCCACTTCTCCTCGGCCTCGGACTCGGCCTCGATGTAGTCCATGCCGTTGGCGCGCAGGTAGGTGACAGCTTCGATGGCCCACCTGCCGGCCTTCTGGACCGTGGGAGGGATGTTGGCGTGCGGCGTCTGCGGCCCGTAGACGTAGAGCAGGTTCGGGAAGCCGGCGGACGCCAGCCCGGTGTGCGTACGCACACCCTGGCTCCAGTGTTCGTCGAGCCGCCGCCCGTCCCGGCCCACGACTTCGATGGCGCCGATGGCACCGGTCAACGCGTCGAATCCGGTGGCGAAGACGATGACATCGACCTCGTACTCGGCCTCACCCACACGCACAGCGGTAGAGGTGATCTCGCTGATCGGCTCCTGGCCGACATCGACGAGATGGACGTTGGCCCGGTTGAAGGTTTCGTAGTAGTTGTCGTGGACCGGGGGCCGCTTGGCTCCGTAGGGATAATCCTTGGGGCACAGCAGCTCCGCCGTCTCCGGGTCCTGCACGGTCTGCCGGATCTTGCGGCGGATGAACTCCGCGGCGTGCTCGTTGGCCTCCTCGGAGAAGTTCAGGTCGTCGAAGGTCGAGAAGGAGAAGGAAAAGCCGCCCTCCGCCCACTTCTCCTCGAAGATCCTCTCCCGCTCTTCGGGAGTGACGTCAGTCGTCACGCGGTCTGCGAGCGGCAGGGGGAACGCGAAGTAGTGCTTCCAGACCTTCTGCCAGATCTCTTCCTGGTGGGCGGTGATACCGGACCAGTGCATGTCGTCGATCACGTGGTTGCGGCGAGGCAGCACATAGTTGGGCGTGCGCTGGAAGACGTGGACCTCCTTCGCCGTGGCCGCCAGTTCCGGGAGGATCTGCACCCCGGTCGATGCGGTGCCGACCAGCGCCACGCGCTTTCCCGCGAGGTCGATCCCCGCCTTCGGCCAACGCGCGGTGAGCAGCGTCTCACCGCTGAACGAGTCACGCCCCGGGATGTCCGGCAGGTACGGCTTGGACAGACCGCCGACAGCCGTCACCACGTACCGCGCGACGAGTGTGCCGCCGTCTGCCGTCGTCACCGTCCACAGGTTCTCGGACTCGTCGTAGCGCAGCGACCTGACGCCGGTGGAGAACTGGATGTACTTCTTCAGGTCGAGCCGGTCGGCTACGAAGTTGAGGTAGCCCTGCACCTCCTTCTGCATGGGAAAACGATGGGTCCAGCGCCATTCGCTCAGCTCCTCGCGGGCGAAGGAGAAGCTGTAGCACCACGCCTCCGTATCGGTACAGGCCCCCGGGTAGGTGTTCCAGTACCAGGTGCCGCCGACCTCGGTGCCCGCTTCGAGCAGGACGACGTCGAGCCCGGCTTCCCGAGCGTGGTAGAGGGTGGAAAGACCACCGAACCCGGCACCGATGATCACTACCTCACGGTCGGGCGTCCTTGTTGAGCCGGTCGTTCTGTTCGCGCTCACTATGCTTTCGTCCTTTCGCAGAAGCCGAGGTACCAGAGACGTGTCGTGAACCGGCTGGCCGACGAGCGGTCGGCGCGCTTGGATCGCCGTTCGGATGTCACCTGCGCCGGGAGGGGGAGCTCCAGCGACGTGGCGGTGAGGGCGTCGACGGCTGCGCCGTGAGGTTGGCCGTCCTGGTCCGCAGGGTTCGAGAGTTCGCCTCAACCATGTACGCTATGCGTACGATACGTACGCTGTGCGTTCCCGTAACAATGAGGACCGTCATTCGCCGGTGTCAAGGGGCGTGCAGGAGATTGGAGGATGCGATGACGGACCCCGGGTCCATCAACGAGCGCGACTTCGTCCAGAGCATCGAGCGCGGCTTCGCCGTGCTGATGGCCTTCGATGAGGAGCACCCCCGTATGTCGATGGCGGAGGTGGCGCAACAGACCGGACTGTCCCGCCCTGCGACAAGGCGGATTCTCCTGACCCTGCAAGCACTGGGCTACGTGGCGGGTTCGGACGGCAGCTGGTTCCTGACACCGCGCGTGCTGGTGCTCGCGCAGCGCTACTCGGCCAGTCACAGCCTCGTGGAGTTGGCTCAGCCGCTGCTGTTGCGACTGGCCGAGGAGACGCAGGAGTCGGCGTCCCTCGCGGCACTGGTCGGTACGGAAGTCGTATACATCGCCCGTGTCCAGGTGCGCCGCATCCTGAGCATGAACATCGACGTGGGCAGCCGCATGCCGACAACGGCCACCTCGACCGGCCGGGTCCTGATGGCGTGGCGCGATCCCGACTTCGTCGAAAGGGTCATCGCCGAACAGGGCATGCCGCGGTTCACCGAGTACACCGTCACGGATCCGGTGCGGCTCTCCGACATCCTGCAACAGGTGCGGCAGCAGGGTTTCTGCAGCGTCGAGTCCGAGCTCGAACTCGGCCTGCTGTCCGCGTCGGTCCCCGTTCGTGACGGAAGCGGAGAGGTCGTCTCGGCCATCGCCTACTCGACGTCGCTCGGAAGGCTCACCCGCGAGCATGTCGAGTCCGAAGTGATCCCGCGCATGCTGGACGTGTCCGACGAGCTTTCGCGGCTCCTCGCCTATGACTCGACGGACAAGCGGCCGCCCTCCGGACCGTGACGGGTTCTAATGATCACCGAGCCGCAGCGGGCGGGTACTGGCCGGCACCGGTCCAGGCCCGCCGCTGATGCGACCGAGGATCTCCAGAGTGCGGTCCATGACCGGGTTGTCCTCGTCGCGGGTGGCGGCGACGAGCGGCACGCTCCGCACTCCGGCAAGCGGGACATGCACGACACCGGGCACGCCGAGCAGCGTCGTCGGTTCCGGAACCACGGCGATTCCCAGGCCGGCCGCCACGAAGGTGAGCAGTGTCGAGGTCTCGGCGACCTCGTGCGCGACGTTCGCCGCGAAGCCGGCCTCCTCGCACAGCCGCGTCACCAGCCGGTGCATGGCGGATCCGGTGCTGCTGCCGTGCATGATCAGGTCTTCGCCCGCGAGGTCGTCGACCACCACGCGGGCGCGCGTGACGAAGGCGTGGTCCTGGGGAACAGCGACCAGGAGCCGGTCCTCGCGCAGCACCGTCAGGCGCAGTCCGGCGGCAGATCCCCCGATGGTCCGCAACAGCCCCAGGTCGAGCATGCCGTCGTGCAGGGCCGAGACCTGGTCCGGAGCGAGCATCTCGCCACGGAACCCCACTTCCACCTTCGGCAACTCGGCGCGCAGTGCCCGGGCGAGCAGCGGCAGCAACGAGTAGGTCGCCGAACCCACACACCCCACGGTGAGACGGCCTTCGCGCCCTTCGGCGACTCGACGCGCCCGCACGCCGGCCGTGTCCACCGCCTCAAGCACTTCACGTGCCTGGTCCAGATAGGCCGCTCCGGCCGGAGTGAGGTTGACCCGGCGCGTGGTCCTCTCGAACAGAGCCAGACCCAGCTCCGCCTCCAGTTGCCGAATGGCACGCGACAGCGGGGGCTGCGCCATGTGCAGACGCTCCGCGGCACGTCCGAAGTTGCGTTCCTCGGCGACCGCGATGAAGTACCTCAGGTGTCGTAGCTCCACGGATTAATACTCACAGGGTTGCAACTCAGAGAAAAGTGATACTTCCGTTCACATGGCCATCGCTCTACGTTCAGCCCATGACGAAGAATGTCGTGATCTGCAATCCGGTACGGACGCCGGTGGGGCGCTACGGGGGAGCGCTGGCATCCCTGACCGCCGCCGAACTCGCGTCCGCTCTGCTGGGCGAGCTCGCCCGCCGGACAGGACTCGGTGAGGGGGACGTCGATGATGTCGTCCTCGGGCAGTGCTACCCGAGCGGAGAGGCGCCGGCCATCGGGCGTGTCGCCGCGCTCGACGCCGGTCTCGGCGCGGCAGTCCCCGGTCTGCAGCTCGACCGCCGCTGCGGATCAGGGCTGCAGGCCGTCCTGTTCGCCGCCGGACAGGTGGCCTCGGGCGGTGCTCGCCTGGTGGTGGCCGGTGGCACGGAGTCGATGTCCAACGTCGAGCACTACGCCAACGGCCTTCGGTCAGGTGGGACCTCCGGCGGGGTCGCACTTCACGACAGGCTCGTGCGCGCCAGGGAGACCGCCGGCGGGAAGCACTTCCCGGTCCCCGGCGGAATGCTCGAGACCGCCGAGAATCTCCGCCGCCAGTACGGGATCTCCCGTCAGGAGCAGGATGAGCTCGCGGTCAGATCCCACGAGCAGGCAGTCGCGGCTCACGAGGCCGGCAGGTTCGCGTCGGAACTCGTTCCCGTGACCGTCCCCGGAACGCGTCGGCGGCCCGACACCGTCGTCGACCGTGACGAGCATCCCCGGCCCGGTACGACCGTGGAGCGGCTCGGTGAGCTGACGCCGGTACGGCTCGCGCAGGACGCCGGTTCCACGGTCACCGCCGGCAATTCCTCCGGCCAGAACGACGGAGCCGCCATGTGCATCGTCACCACGAGTGAGGAGGCGGAGCGTCGAGGGCTCACCCCGTTCCTCACACTGAAGTCCTGGGCTGTCGCCGGCGTCAGTCCGGAGGTCATGGGTATCGGCCCCGTGCCCGCGACCGCTCAGGCTCTCCAGCGTGTCGGCCTGACCCTCGACGACATGGACGTCATCGAGATCAACGAGGCGTTCGCCGCTCAGGTACTGGCCTGTCTGCGCGAGTGGGACCTCGACGCCGACGACGAGCGACTCAACCCCAACGGCTCCGGTATCTCGCTGGGACACCCCGTGGGCGCCACCGGCGCCCGGATGCTGGCGACGATGGCCCACGAGATGGCGCGGAGGGGATCGCGCTACGGCCTGGAGACCATGTGCATAGGAGGCGGCCAAGGGCTCGCCGCGATCTTCGAGAGGGTCGAGCAATGAGCGCAGCAGTGGAGGTTCATCACATGGTGAGCGGGCGGGAGGACGGTCCGGTCCTCGTTCTCTCGCACTCGCTCGGGAGCACGATGGCGATGTGGGACGCGAACCTTCCCGAACTCGAAGAGCGCTTCCGTGTCGTCCGCTACGACACGCGTGGTCACGGCAGGTCGCCGGTTCCGGCAGGTCCGTACACGATCGACGACCTCGCCGATGACGTCATCGCTCTCCTCGATCGGCTGGGCGTCGCGAAGGCGCATGTCGTGGGGCTCTCCCTCGGCGGGATGACCGCGATGCGCCTGGCGGCGCGGCGCCCGGATCTGGTCGACCGCATGGTCGTGCTGTGTACCAGCGCCCGCCTCGGACCGTCGTCCGCCTGGCGGGAACGGGCGGAGCTCGTGCGCACCAGCGGCACTCGGACGGTGGGCGACGCGGTGGTCGCACGCTGGTACACCACTGCCTATCTCGATGCCCATCCCGAGGTTGCGGCCGCAGGCGTGGCCACGATCGCGGCGACTCCGCCAGAGGGCTACGCATCGTGCTGCGAGGTCATCGCCGCCATGGACCTCAGACCGGACCTGCCGTCGATCACGGCACCCACCCTCGCCATCGCGGGAGCCGAGGACCCGGCCACGCCACCGCCGCACCTGCAGCTGATCGCGGAGGGTGTCGCCAACGGCGACCTCCTGGTGGTCGACAAGGCAGCACACCTGGCCAGCGCGGAACAGCCGAGCAAGGTGACGCGAGCGATCCTTCAGCACCTTGGAGCGAGTGGTGAGCAGTGACAAGGTCGTTGCCGGTGCGGCCGCAGCGGTGGCCGACATCCTTCCCGGCAGCAGCGTGGCGGTCGGGGGCTTCGGACTGGCCGGCATTCCCTGGTTCCTGATCGAGGCGTTGCTCGACCAGGGTGCCGATGACCTGACCGTCATCTCGAACAACTGCGGAGTGGACGGCGGCGGGCTGGGACTGCTGCTGGAGGCAGGACGCATCAGTCGCGTCATCGCGTCCTATGTCGGCGAGAACCGGGAGTTCGCGCGGCAGTACCTCACCGGTGAGGTCACGGTGGAACTGACGCCACAGGGAACGCTGGCCGAGCGGCTTCGCGCGGGAGGTGCCGGGATCGGCGGCTTCTTCACCCCCACCGGGGTCGGCACCGCGGTGTCCGAGGGCGGACTGCCCTGGCGCCACCACCCCGACGGTTCTGTGGCGATCGCCTCTCCGCCCAAGGAGGTGCGCACGATCGCCGGACGGCAGATGGTACTGGAGCACGCGATTGCCGCCGACATCGCGCTGGTCAGGGCCACCGTGGCCGATCGCGCGGGGAACTGCCGCTTCCATCGTTCCGCACGCAACTTCAATCCGGCGGTGGCGACCTCAGGACGGCTGACCATCGTGGAGGCCGAGACGCTCGTCGAGGTCGGCGAGATCGACCCTGACGACGTCCACCTGCCGGGGGTCTTCGTGCAGAGAGTCGTCGCGCTCACCGCTCAGCAAGCCGCACGCAAGGACATCGAGAAGCGCACGACCCGTGTAAGGGAGGCATGAACGTGCCCTGGACAAGGGAGCAGATGGCGGCCCGCGCGGCTCTGGAGCTGCGTGCCGGTGAGTACGTGAACCTGGGTATAGGGCTGCCGACCATGATTCCGGCTTACCTTCCCGACGACGCCGGCATCACCGTGCACGCGGAGAACGGCATTCTGGGAGTCGGGCCGTTCCCGTACGACGACGAGGTCGATGCCGACCTCATCGACGCCGGCAAACAGACGGTCACCGTTCGTCCGGGCGCCTCGTTCTTCGGGTCGGAGGTGTCATTCGCCATGATCCGCGGTGGCCACATCGACGTCGCCGTGCTCGGTGCGCTCCAGGTGGGCGCCAATGGTGACATCGCGAACTGGATGGTCCCCGGCCGGATGATCAAGGGTATCGGCGGAGCGATGGACCTGGTCTCCGGCGTGCCTCGGGTGGTCGCCCTCATGGAGCACCTCACACGCGACGGTGAGCACAAACTGCTCGGCGAGTGCACTCTGCCGCTCACCGGCCGCGGTGTGGTGTCCCGCGTGATCACCGACCTGGCCGTGCTCGATGTCGCCGACGGGAGCTTCGCCCTCGTCGAGCGTGCGCCGGATGTCACGTACGAGCAGGTGCGCGCAGCCACTGGCTCGCCGGTTCTGGACCGAGAGGCGGTGGCCACATGAGCCTGGAGGACCGTGTACGGCGCCTGGAGGATCTGCACGCACTGCAGCAGCTCCGCGCACGCTACTGCCAGTACCTCGACGACAGACGCTGGGGGGAGCTCGTCGACCTGTTCACCCCCGACGGAACCTTCGTCGGGCTCTCCACCGCCCGCGGCCGCGCCGAGCTGCTGGCCTTCTTCCCGGGGCTGCTACGAGGGAGTCTGACCTCCTGGTGGCACTTCTCGGCCAACGAGACCCTGGACGTCTCCGGTGACACGGCGACCGGGGAGACATGGCTGCTCCAGCCGTGTGTCGTCGATGGCCAGGCCCACCTGGCCGCCGGCCGGTACACCGACCGAATGGTGCGGACGGCGGACGGCCACTGGCTGTTCGAGGAGCGCCGGGTCACGTTCTTCTGGTGGTCGGACCTCGCGGACGGCTGGAACGCCGGCCACTTCGCCTGGCCCCCCGCGCGTGCCGCGGCCGACGATCGGTACCCGCCGCGATGACCTCGGGAACATCGACCACGGAGCCCGCGCCGCGCTCCTGCCTGGTGGTGCCGGCGACAGACGAACGCAAGATGGCCAAGGCTCTCTCCTCTATCGCCGACGAAGTGGTGCTCGACCTCGAGGACTCGGTCGAGCCGGACAGCAAGGCGCGCGCGAGGGAGCGTGCCGCCGAAGTCATCGCCCGGAACGGACCGCGTCGCGGCCTGCCCAGGCTTGCCGTCCGTGTCAACCAGGTCGGCACCGCATGGTGCCATCTCGACCTGCTTGCCGCGGTGGGTGCTGCGCGAGGCCCCCTGACCGTCGTCGTGCCGAAGGTCGAGAGCGCCTCACACCTGGGGTTCGTCAGCCACCTGGTGTCGGGTGCGCTGGCGGCGGAGGACACTTCGCCGCGCCCGGACATCCGACTGGACGCGCTCGTCGAGTCCGCCGCGGGACTCCGGAACCTGGACGAGGTCCTC
Source organism: Streptomyces sp. NPDC005820 (assembly GCF_040630255.1). Classification (NCBI taxonomy): domain Bacteria; kingdom Bacillati; phylum Actinomycetota; class Actinomycetes; order Kitasatosporales; family Streptomycetaceae; genus Streptomyces; species Streptomyces sp. NPDC005820. Next base: position 70,192 of record NZ_JBEXXE010000047.1, on the reverse strand, counting down.
GCCCTCGGAGACCCGCTGCGCGCCGTCGTGATCGGATACGCCGATCTCGGAGCGGATCTCGGGTGCGACCTCGGCACGACCTCGGCCGGTGCCGAGGCGGTACGGGCGGCGGTCCGGAGCAGGGTGCTGACGGCGGCGCGGGCGGCGGGTCGCCTCCTGCTCGACGGACCCTGGCTCTCCGTGACCGCCGACGACGACTTCGTCACCAACCGGCGGCAAGCCCGCGAACAGGGCTTCGACGGAAGCTGGGCCATCCATCCCGCCCAACTCCAGGTCATCAACGACCTGTTCACCCCCTCGACGGACGAACTGCTCTGGGCCCGGCGCGTCCTCGATTCCCTGGCCGCCGCCGCTTCGTCCGGCGCCGGCGCGGTGGCGCTGGACGGTCAGATGCTCGACGAGGCGATCGCCGTACGCGCGCGCCGGGTTCTGGCTCTCGCGGAGGCGCGCCGATGAGCGAGACAACTTCCCCACTGCGGGCGCGGGGCCCGTACTTCGACGAGCTGAAGCGGGGTCAGGTGTTCGACGACGCCCCGCCGGTCACGCTGACGTCGGGTGGGGCCGCGCTCCACCAGGCCATCGTCGGCGACCGACTCCGCTACGCCACGGACCACATCGCGGGCACGAGGCTCACGGGTCGCGGCGCTTTCGCCCACCCTGCCTACGTGTGGGACACGGCGATCGGGCAGTCCACGTCAGCCACCCACTTCGTCCGGGCGAACCTCTTCTACCGCGGCCTGCGGTTCCTCAGCTTTCCCGTGCTCGGTGACACGCTCCACACGCGCACCACCGTCGTCGCTCTGCGGCAGAACACGCGACGGCCCGGGCGCCCCGCCACCGGGCTGGTCGCTCTGCGCGTCCAGTGCGCCGACCACCGCGGCTCCCCCGTGCTGGACTTCCACCGCTGCGCCATGCTCCCGCTGAGCCCAGAGGCTCAGGACACCGGTCACCACGACGACCTCAGCGAGATCGGCACCGACGCGCCGTCCTCGGAGGCCGCCCTCGAAACCCTGGACCTGACGGGGCACCGGAGCAGGACCCTCCCGATGGCAGGGACGCTCATCGAAGTCGTCGGTGGCGACGTGGTCACCTCGGCCCCGGAACTGGCACGTCTGACCCTCAACATGGCACAGGTGCACCACGACAACCGGGTCACCGGCAACCGGCTGGTGTACGGCGGTCACACCATCGGTGTCGCCGCCGGTCACGTCGCCCGAGCGCTGCCCGACACGGTCGCCTTCCTCAGCTGGGAGTCCTGCGACCACACCGGCCCCGTGTACGAGGGCGACACTCTCCGCACGATCATCGACGTCCTCCGCACGGCCCCCGGGCCGGCCTCCACCGTCATGGCGGCGCTTCGGGTACGTGTGACGGCCGAGTCCGAGTCCGTCGACAAGGGAGCTGTCCGGAACGTACTGGACTGGCGCTGCGAGGTTCTGACATGAGACCGCCGACACCTACGACTGCCCCGCTGGCCGGCCTGCGTGTGGTCGAGGCCACCAGCTTCGTCGCCGGGCCGCTCGCCGGCATGACCCTGGCACAGATGGGCGCCTCCGTTCTCCGGATCGACCCGGTCGAGGGGGCGGTCGACGGAGGTCGCTGGCCGCTGGACCGCTCCGGGCGAAGTCTCTTCTGGGCCGGTCTCAACAAGGGCGTTCGTTCCGTCGCCCTCGACCTGCGTCACGCCGAGGGACAGGAGTTGGCCACCGCCCTGGTCACCGCTCCGGGCGACGGCGCCGGACTCTTCGTCGACAACACCATCGGCCGGCCGTACTTCGACCACGATCTGCTGCGATCCCGTCGCGACGACCTGGTGCACGTCCACATACAGGGCTACGCCGACGGCCGAGCCGCCATGGACTACGCCGTCAACCCTCGATACGGCGTCCCCATGCTGACCAGGCATGCCGATCTCGACCGCCCGGTCAACCATGTCCTGCCCGCCTGGGACATCGCCACGGGTCTGCTGGCCATCTCCGGACTGCTCGCCGGCCTTCATCGCCGTGCGACCGACGGCAGCGGGTCCCGCATTGATCTCGCACTCGCGGATGTCGCCGCCGCGCACGTGGCCCACCTCGGCTGGCTGGCCGAGACCGAGGAGCACGGACACGACCGCCCCCGCCTCGGCAATCACATGTACGGAGCGTTCGGCGTCGACTTCAGGTGCTCGGACGCCCGGCGCGTCATCGCCGTCGCCATCACCCGCCAGCAGTGGCGTGACCTCGTCCGCGTCACCGGCACCGAGGAGGTCTTCAAAGTGCTCGAGACCGCTCACGACGTCGACCTCGACGAGGAAGGCGCCCGCTTCGAGTACCGGGCGCTGATCGAGGCCGTCCTCGCGCCCTGGTTCGCACGGCGTACGGCCGCCGAGGTTCTGCGTGCCACGGCCGGCACCAGAGTGATGGTGGGCGAGTACCGAACGCCGCGGGAGGTCGTCGAGGCCTATCGCCGGGGCGAGGAATCAGCCGTGCTGGTCGACGCCACGGCCGAAGGACGGCCTCCGATGGTCACCGCCACCTCGCCCCTGCGCTGGGACGGACGGTATCCCGAGACGTCGGCCGCCCCCCGGTTCGGTGCGGACACGGAGTGGGCACTCAGCGGAGTCCTCGGTCTGTCGGACCGGGAAATCGGTTCCCTCGTCGGCCGCGGTCTGGCCGGCCCCCACCCTCCCACCACATACCACCCGACAGCGCGAAGGAGCGTGTCATGAGTCGCCTTTGCCGGACCGACGGACTCACCGAGGAGCAGACCGAGATCCTCAAGGTCGTCCGGACCTTCGTGGACGAGCAGATCATTCCGGTCGCGCAGGAACTCGAACACGCCGACGACTACCCGCAGGCGATCGTCGACGGCCTCAAGGAAATGGGCGTGTTCGGCCTGACCATCCCCGAAGAGTACGGCGGCCTGGGTGAGTCGCTGCTGACCTACGCGCTCGTGGTCGAGGAGATCGCTCGTGGCTGGATGAGCGTCTCGGGAGTCATCAACACCCACTTCATCGTGGCCTACCTGCTCATGCAGCACGGCACCGAGGAGCAGAAGCGGAAGTACCTGCCGCGGATGGCGACCGGTGAGGTCCGTGGGGCGTTCTCGATGTCCGAGCCGGGTCTGGGCTCCGACGTCTCCGCGGTCTCCACGAAGGCGACCGTGTCGTCGCAGGAGGACGACGGCACCCCGCTCGAATACTCCATCACCGGCCAGAAGATGTGGGTCACCAACGGCGCGACCTCGACCCTGGTCGCGCTGCTCGCCAAGACCGACGAGGGCGCCGACTCGGTCTACAAGAACATGACCACCTTCCTGGTCGAGAAGGACGCCGGCTTCGGCGTGACCGGGCAGGGCGTCACCGTCCCCGGCAAGATCGACAAGATGGGCTACAAGGGCGTCGAGACGACAGAACTCATCCTCGATGACCACCGCATCTCCGCCGGCCAGATACTCGGCGGCAAGCCGGGCAAGGGCTTCTTCCAGATGATGGACGGCATCGAGGTCGGCCGGGTCAACGTCGCGGCCCGCGCCTGCGGCCTTGGCTGGCGTGCCTTCGAGCTCGGCATCGCCTACGCCCAGCAGCGCAGGACGTTCGGCAAGGCGATCGCCGAGCACCAGGCGATTCTGTTCCGCATCGCCGAGATGGCGACCAAGGTCGAGACCGCGCACACCATGATGGTCCGCGCCGCTCGTCTGAAGGACTCCGGCCGGCGTATGGACGTCGAGGCTGGCATGGCGAAGATGGTCGCTTCGGAGCTCGCGAGCGAGGTCGTCGAGGCCTCCTTCCGCATCCACGGTGGCTACGGCTACTCGAAGGAGTACGAGATCGAGCGGCTCTACCGCGAGGTCGCGTTCATGCTCATCGGTGAGGGCACCTCGGACATCCAAAAAATGATCATCGGTCGCAGCCTGCTCAAGGACCACAGACTGGTCTGACTGCGGTTTTTATCACCGTAAACTGATCAGTTCCCTTAGATAGGCCCAAACTGGGACGCACCTCGGGGCTCACTCCGCGTTCATGAGGTCGGCCAGTACGCCAGGCCTCTCCAGGGCGATCAATGAAGTGACCGGCCTTCGGGATCTGCACCCTCATACGGGGGTGGTGCGCGCGGGGGCCTGACCCGACCATGGCGCGTGAAGACGTCTTGGCACGCAAAGGAGCGGCACATGACGGAGATCCAGATCGAGTTCGATGTCCCGGCGGAGATGCGCGACGGCACCGTGCTGCGCGCGGACGTGTACCGGCCCGGCGGTGCGGGGCCGTGGCCGGTGCTGCTGAGCCGGATGCCGTACGGCAAGCAGACGCCTCTGATGTCCATCGTGTTCGATGCCCCGGCGGCGGCCCGGCGCGGGTTCATGGTGGTCATCCAGGACACCCGTGGCCGGTTCGCCTCCGAGGGTGAGTGGGACCCGTGGACGCACGAGGAGAGCGACGGGTACGACACGGTGCGCTGGGCCGCAGCCCTGCCCGGCTCGAACGGCTCGGTGGGCATGGTCGGCGGCAGCTACTTCGGCCACACGCAGTGGATGGCGGCGCTGTCCAAGCCGCCGGAGCTGAAGGCGATCGCCCCGTTGATCACGTGGTCCGATCCGGACGACGGGCTGTGGACGCGCGGCGGTGCGATCGAGCTCGGCGTGACCGTGCCCTGGTCCCTCCTCCAGGGCGCCGACACCCTGATGCGCCGGCACGGCACCGACCCCGCCACGCTCGTGAGCAGCCTCGGCGGGCTCGTACAGGACATCGACGGCCTGTCCCACGGTGGTTACGGGGAACTGCCGGCTGGACGCTTTCCCGCGTTCGCCCGGCACGACCTTCCCGAGCTGGGCTACGAGCGCTCCCGGCGAGAACCGGAGTGGGCGCGGTTCTGCACGGTCTCGGGCCGCCACGACGAGGTCGACCTGCCGACCTTCCAGCTCAGCGGCTGGTACGACATCTTCAGCCAGGGCACGCTCGACAACTTCACCGCGATGCGCCGCGCCGACCGGTCCGCCACGCTCGTCATGGGCCCCTGGTCCCACATCAGTTGGCGGCACGTGCTCGGTGACGTCAACTTCGGGTTCGCCGCGCACTCCGACTTCATGGGTATGCGGGGACGCGTTCACGACATGCAGCTGGACTGGTTCCAGCGCACGATCGGTGACGGCGAGCCGCTGGAGCCGGACACGGGCAAGGTGCTGCTGTTCGTCATGGGCGTCAACCAGTGGCGCGAGGAGACCGAATGGCCCCTGTCACGGGCCGTGGACAAGGACTTCCACCTGCGCGCGGACGGACGCCTGACCCCTGAGCCGCCGGCTGTCGCCGAGCAGGCGGAGGAGTTCGTCTACGACCCGATGGACCCGGTACCCACGACCGGCGGGGCGCTGCTGATGACGGACGAGTTCCGGCCCGGGCCGCTCGACCAGAGGGACGTGGAGGCGCGCGAGGACGTCCTCGTCTTCACCACCGAACCACTCGCCGAGGACACCGAGGTCACCGGCCGCGTCAAGGCGATACTCTTCGCCGCCACCGACGGACCCTCGACCGACTGGGTGGCCCGCCTGTGCGACGTCGACGAACACGGCATCTCCCGCAACGTGACCGACGGCATCGTGCGAGTACGGGAAGCGACACCGGGCGATCCCGCCGAGCACGTCGTCGACCTGTGGTCGACCAGCATCGTCTTCCGCGCCGGCCACCGCATACGGGTCCAGATCACCTCCAGCAACTTCCCCCGCTGGGACCGCAACCTCAACACCGGCGAACCCGAGGACACCGCGACCACCGCACGAACAGCCCGCCAGCAGATCTTCCACGACCCCACCCGCCCCTCCCGCATCATCCTGCCGGTGATCCCGGCCTGACAGGAAACCGGGGAAGGGCCGACCGATCCGTTGCGCCGGTGGGAAAGGCGGCCGCGGTGGCTTCGGCGGAGGGCAGCAGACATCCCTTCGCCGGGGCGATGGCGGACTCGGCAACCCGCCGCACCCGGCCCAGGCCCGAGCCACACGGCTGTCCGCCCCGGGCAGCATACAACTGACGCTGAGGTGAAAACCTTCCGCGGTTGATTGTCAGGCTGCGGGAGGTTCGGCGGTGATCTGGTAGCCGAGGTCGCGGAGCTTGGCGAGGTGGTGGGCGGCCTGGCGGTCGGGGGAGTTTCGCCGGGTGAAGTAGTCGGCGCCCAGGTCGTGGTAGGGCTGGTTGCGCGCGAGCATGTGGTAGATCGCGACGACGATGGAGTGCTCGACCGCCTTGAGGGCGCGGGCGTGTCCGCGGCGGGGTTTGATCCGCTGGTACTGGGCGTGCAGGTAGCTGCCCTTGGAGCGGATCGCGGCCATGGCGCACTCGTGCAGGGCGGCGCCGAGCCACTTGGGGCCTTTGCGGGAGCGGCCGGTGCGGGACTTGCCGGCCGATTCCCAGTTGCCGGGGCAGACGCCGGCCCAGGAAGCCAGGGCCTTGGCCGAGCCGAAGCGGCTCATGTCCGTGCCGATCTCGCCGGTCAGCATCTGGGCGCTGCGCAGGCCGATGCCAGGGATGGTGACCAGCAGCTGGAGCTGGGCCAAGTGTGGGGCCAGGACGGCTTCGATCTCCTCGCCGAGGCGGGCGATCGCCTCGTCCAGGTACTCCAGTTTGGCCAGGATCTCCGCGACGAGTACCCCGTGGACATGGCCGAACCGACCGTCCAGGGCCCTGCGCAGGAGCGGGATCTTGGAGCGGAGCTTGCCTTTGGCCAGGTCGGAGAGGACCCGCGGGTCACGGGTGCCCTCGGTCAGGGCGGCCATCATGGCCCGTCCGGAGACGCCGAGGATGTCGGTGGCGACCGAGGACAGTTTCACCCCTGCGTCCTGCAGGACTTTGTCCAGACGCTGGGCCTCGCGGCCGCGTTCGTCGATCTGGGCCTTGCGGTAGCGGGTGAACATCCGGGCTTCGCGGATGTCCCTGGGCGGCACGAAACTCGGTTTGACCAGGCCGTGCTGGATGAGCTGGGCGATCCAGGCTGCGTCGGCGACGTCGGTCTTACGCCCGGGGACGTTGTGCATGTGCCGGGCGTTCAGGAGCCAGCACTCGGCCGCATCCTCCACCGCGTAGTACACGGGCTTCCAGTAGACGCCGGTCGATTCCATCCCGATCAGAGTGACCTGGTAGGCCGTCAGCCAGTCCCGCAGCGCGAGCAGGTCCGGCCAGGTGGTGCCGAAGGTCTGGGTGATTCCTTCGGGTGGTTCCTCGGGGACGCGGACGTTGGCCACCACGGTGTCACGGTGCACGTCCAGTCCGGCACAGCGCTCTACGACCCTCTCCACGGCTCATCCCTCCCTGCGGTGCAACCGGCTCGCCGGCGCCGCCCCGTGGGAGGCCCCTTCTCGAAGAGTCTGAGGTTCGTGCTCGCGGCAACCACATCACGTGCCCCGGGCCTCCCGCGCCACACTGTTGATCGGGCTCCAGGGCACCACAGAGTCCCGGCGTCAGCGGGGCGTGCACCACCGAGTTTTCATCCACCGCAGGCGGCACGACAAGGCCCGGGATCACTGTTGGCAAATGAGGGCCTGCGTGACGACGGCCTGCACGCCCCCGCTGGGGTGTGCAGGCCGTCGTTGTGTTTGGGACGGACGCATCGAGTGCTCTTCCTGGTCGACGCCTACTATGACGCGTCCGATTTCCTTCAGGCCGTGCAGGACACGGGGCCCGTTTCGTGCTGCGCTCTAGCCGCAAGCGGCTCACGACGGATCGCTGTCCTCTGCCCGTCGTCTCCAGCCCGCCCGCCGCCGTGGCCCGGCAGAGGAGGGCGCGTCGCCTGTCCGGCGCCGCGGCGGTCAGTCCTGCGGTGGCATCTCCCGGAATCGGGCCGCGAGTTCGCTGCGGGAGCGGATGCCGAGCTTGGCGTAGATGTGTGTCAGGTGGTCTGCACCGTCTTGACGGAGATGAACAGTTCCAGGGCCGCCTACTGGTTGGTCGCGCCGGCTGCGACCATGCGGGCCACGGCCTGTTCCTGCGCGGTGCGTCGGGCCATGCCGGGGGCGAGGCGAGCGGTGTGCATTCCACCCGCCTTCAGCTCACGGTCGCAGCGCTCCACATAGGTGCGGGCGCCGAGTGCGGCGTAGGCGTCACGGGCGTTCCGCAGGACGGTGTCGGCCTCGCGGCGTTTGCCGACGCGGCGCAGGGTCTGCCGGTAGGCGAAATTGACCCCGGCGCCGTCGTACGGGAACGGCAGCTGGTCGAGATGGGCGAGCGCCTGCTCGAACTCCGTGCGGGCGGTGTCGATGTCGCCCCGGGCAGCCGTGAGCCGGCCGCGGGCCAGGCCCAGGCGGGCCATGGCGGAGCGGCGGGCGCGGCGGGCGGCCAGGTCCTCGTGCGGGGCGAGGAAGGTGTCGACCTCGTCGAGACGGCCGGTCATCACCAGGGTGTTGGCGTACAGGTCGGGCCGGGGCCAGAAGCCTGGCTCGTCGACCGACAGCCGCCACTTGATCCGGGCATCGCTGCGGCTGGCCGCCAAGCAGCACCATCCGGGCGTGGTGTCGGCGCTCAGGGCCATCTACACCGCGCCGACCGAACAGGCCACCGAGCAGGCCCTCGCGGACTTCACCGCTTCGGAGTTGCAGCACCGCGCCGAGCGCGCGGAGACTGTCCTGCCGGTGCGCAGGACGACTGGTACCGTACCGCGGAGTTGCTCCTGGCGATGAGGTTGCCAGCCTTGTCGTACTCCACGCGAGCCGTCGCGTACTGAACCGAGAACCCGGGCACCGGGCTGCCGCTGAAGCGGGGATCGTTGGCACCTGGCTCCTCTGCGGGGAGATCCGCGGCCTGGGCTATCGCGGCAGCGAGCGCACCGTCCGCCGCCACCTGCAGACCCTGCGCGCCAGCGGCCAGCCCGCGCCGACCGTGGCCCAGGAACTGACCGTCCGGCAGGCGACAAGACTGCTGACCAGCCACCCCGACCACCTCGACGAGAACGGCACCGTCAGACTCAAGGAACTGCTCGCCCGCTGCCCGGAGTTGGACAGCGTTGCAGCCTGCGTGCGCACCTTCGCCGAGATGATGACCGAGCGGAAGGGGCATGACCTCGCTGACCGGCTCGGCCGGGCCGAGGCCACGGGCTTCACCTCCCTGGCCAGCCTCGCCCGCGGGCTCCGCCAGGACTTCGACGCCGTCACCGCCGGCTTCACGATGGAGTGGAACTCCGGTCGAGTCGAGGGCAACGTAAACCGGGTGAAACGGATCAAGAGGGATGGATATGGGCGCGCCGGCTTCGACCTACTCCGCCTGCAGATCCTTCATGCGGACTGATCGATATCACAGCCAGTCACGGCTCCACAGCAAGTGGATCAGAACCGCTTGTCATGGCCGCCGTCACTCGCCCTGTTCGAGTACATCGACGGCTTTTACGACTCCCGGCGCATCCAGAAGCGGCTCGGCTACCTCAGTCCGATCGAGTTCGAGGAGAAGCACTACGCCGACCAGGCAACGGCCGAACGAACGAACCTGAAACCCCGTCAACCCGCCCTGACCAGCTGATCAGCACCTCCCGCACGCCGGGGGAACCTCAGGGGGGTTGTCGCACTGGTCGTCGTCCGGGACAAGGTCGTGCCCCGGCCGTACCTCGGTCTCCTCGATTGCCATGTGGTGGCCCGGCGCAGACGGATCGCGGGAACGAGCAGGGCACTGCAGTCGGCGGGCAGGAGATCGCCCCCCGTGATGTTTTCCGCGGTCCTGCAAGAGGGTTGCTGGCCTCCGGGCCCGGCATGGGGTCCCCCCTGTCGGACCCGTTCTTGTGTGCGCCGCGGCGGATCATCTGGTGGGCCGAGTAGCCGGTGTAGGTCGAACAGGTTTCTCGCCGGGGTGATCTTCTGGAGGTCGGCGCATGAAGGCAGGGCCCCTTGGTGGCTCGGAGGTGCGAACCGAACCGATCAGTACCCGGAGGCCCTGTTGTCACAGTTGTACGCGCTCACGCCCGCTGATCTCAACTCGGGTTCCCGATCGCGTGATTGCCTCGCGCACGTGTACGGGAATGCGGCCGATCATCCCGATCGGGTGCGCCGCTGTCCGTCGGACATGACGGACGCGGAGTGGGCAGCCATCCGGACGTTGCTGCCGGTGCCGGCCTGGCTCCAGAGGCGGAGCGGACAGTCCAAGGGCTACTGCCACCGCCAGACGCTGGATGTGATCCGCTATCTGGGGCGCGGCCCGGCCGGACATCAGCCACGCCGGCGGAATCTCCGAGACCCGCTGGGTCGCCGCGATGGCCGAGACCTACGACGTCCTGGTAGACCACACTGCCCACTCGGTCCGATCGCCCTCGCGGCCAGCCTGCAACTCGACTTCGCGATCCCCAACTTCCTCCTCCAGGAACAGGCGCTGGGCATCGGCTACGGCGACAGCAGCGGGCTGCTGGTCTACCTCGCCCACACCACGCTGCCCTTCACGTTCCGCGACGGCTACATCGACCGCTCTACCGCGCCCGGCCTTGGCATCACCATCGACGAGGACGCGGTCCGCGCCGACGCCGAACGCGGCCACCGCTGGCGCAACGACGTCTGGCGCGCGGCCCGGCGGTGCCGGGCCGGGGCCGAGAGGGAAGGCCGCCACCGAGCGGCCTCCCCCTGTTTCAGCGATCCGCGCCGACGCGGCCGAGCCTGGCTCGCAGGGCGGGCTTGTCGATCTTTCCGACGTGATTGCGCGGCAGGGCGTCGACCACGTGGAAGTCAACGGGGTGCTTGTACTTCGCCAGAGATCCGCCGCAGTGGTCGAGAAGCCTCTCGGTGGTGAGGGCCGAGTCCGGGCGCAGGACGACGAAGGCGACCGGCACCTCGCCCAGGCGTGTGTCGGCGGCTCCCACCACGGCGGCCTCGAAGACGTCGGGGTGCTCGCCGAGAACGGTCTCGATCTCCTTCGGGTAGATGTTCACTCCCCCTCGGATGATCATGTCCTTGATACGGTCCACGAGGACCAGATAACCGTCCTCGTCGATGCGGCCGACGTCCCCGGTGTGCAGCCAGCCGTCCTGAACCGCGAGGGAGGTCTCCTCCGGACGTCCCAGATAGCCGCGCATGACATTGGGGCCGCGCAGCACGACCTCGCCCGTCTCCCCCGCTGCCGCCGTCCTGCCGTCCAGACCCACGACGGCGACCTCCACGCCCGGGAGCGGAAGGCCGACCGCACCCGGCTTGCGCGGGCCGCTGAGCGGGGTCACCGTCACGACGCAGGTGGACTCCGACATGCCGTAGGCCTCATGGATGGGAATGTCGTACCGGCGTTCGAACCTCTCGATCAGTGCAGGTGGCAGCGGTGCGCCACCGGAGATGGAGAACCTGATCGACGAGCAGTCCGGCCGAACGTCTTCGGGAAGCTCGGCGAGCATCATGAACATGGTCGGCACAGCGGAGAAGAAGGTCGGCCCCACTCGCTCGACGTAGTCGAAGAACGTGTCCACCTGGAATCGGCCGGTGACGGTCACCCTGGCGCCGCCCAGCAGCGGCATCAGGAGGCTCACCATGATCCCGTTGATGTGGAACAACGGCAGGATCAGCAGGCTGTGATCGGTGTCGTCCATATCGGTGACCTCGACCAGCATCCGCCCCATGGCCGAGACGTTGGCATGGTCGAGCAGCACTCCCTTGGACCTTCCAGTGCTGCCGCTCGTGTAGATGATCAGAGCCAGGGACTGCGGATCCGTGGACGGCGCGACGGGCTCGCCGGACCGGTCGTCCCGCAACGCGGCAGCGGGGAGGCTCCCGGCGAACGGGGCGGGCTCGGGCGTGATGACGACGACGGCTCCCGAGTCAGCGATCTGGTACCCGGTCTCTGCCTCGGTCAGCCTCGGGTTGATCGGCGTCACCGAAGCGCCGAGCCGCCAGGCGGCGAACAGGGCCACCACGAACTCCACGCCGTTGGGCAGTATCACGCCCACCACGTCTCCGGGCCCCACGCCGTGCTCGCGGAGAACTCGGGCGGCCTGCACGACGCGCGTGAGGAACTGGGCATTGGTGAGTTCGACGGCATCGTCACCGACGCAGGGATCCTCGGGGGCACGCTGGGCCCGCAGATCCGGAAGGGCAGCGAAATGCATGACGGCTCCTCGTCCCGTGCTCCCCTCGCCGGTGAGGGGGAGATGCGGAAGACGCTAGGCAGAAGGCCGGCGGACGTCCTACGGGCACGGAGCACGAGACTGTGGACGGTTGTCGTGCTCCGAGCACAAGGAGCCGCTCCGCCTCGCGTCAGCTTTCCGGTACACGCGGGGAGGCGAAGCCTCGAATCCCCGCGAGGCTGACGGAAAAGCCTGCGGCGTTCGCCTCCCGCGCAAGAGTCTCCATCGGCGTGCTCTCGGCGGCAGGGGTGTCCAGGCGACCACCCGGCCAGGACCGACCCGGCCGCGTTCCAGGAGGAAGCCGGACCGCGTCGCTCCTCGCGGCCAGCGCCGTCGAGGCCGGCCGACGGCTTCGACCGACCCTTGCCTGACATATGCAAAGCGAATAAGGTTATGACACTTCGCAGGCTGGCCGTCCGACGGAGAACGATCTCGACCTCGGCACCGACGGTCTCGGCCCGTCGCCCCCGGACACGATTGGAGCCCAGTCGCATGGGCGAACTCAGCACCCCGACACCCCCTCTGGGAATCGGCGACTTCCGCATTCCCGACGGGCCCCTCCCCACCCGACTGGGAATCTCCGTCCTCGAAGCGACCCCGGAACGCGTGGTCGGCACGATGCCGGTCGAGGGAAACACCCAGCCGTTCGGTCTGCTGCACGGCGGTGCCTCAGCCGCCCTCGCCGAGACGCTCGGCTCCGTCGGAGCCATGCTCCACGCCGCTCCGGACAAGGTCGCCCTCGGCGTGGATCTCAACATCACGCATCACAGGGGCGTCGGATCCGGCGACGTGACCGGCGTCGCGATCCCCGTCCACCTCGGCGGCTCCGCCGCCACGTACGAGATCACCATCAGCGACGCGCAGGACCGCCGTGTCGCCTCGGCTCGTCTCACCTGCGTGCTGCGCCCGGCCCCGGCCGCCCCGAACGGCACCGCCTTCTGACCGACGCCGGGTTCGGCGACGGCGATCTGCCCTCCCCCCGCCCACGCGTACCTTCGCTCGACTTCTTCTTGCGCACCGTCTCACTGGAGCCGCCATGTCCTCCCACCCGTTCCCCTTCCCGGGCAAGACCTGCCAGGTCACCCGCGGCATCCGAAGCACCGGCCACGCGACCGCCGAAGCCGCCCTCCGTACCTGCCCGGGGAGCGTGTGATGACGGAATACAAGGCTCCGGTGGCCGAGTACGACTTCCTGCTCCGCCACGTCGTCGACGGCTCGCACATCCTGGACGTCACCACCGACGGCGAGGTGGACCTGGACGACGTCCGCGACATCCTTGGGCATGCCGGCGCCCTCGCTTCCGAGGTTCTGGCCCCCCTCAACGCGGTCGGGGACCGTGCGGGGAACACCCTCGCCGACGGCAGGGTGACGACCGCGCCCGGTTTCACGGAGGCGTACAAGGCGTTCGCCGGAGGGGGCTGGATGGGCATCGGCCTCCCGCGTCAGGCCGGTGGCGAAGGCATGCCGGCGGTGGTCTCCAACGCCGCCACCGAGATCTGGTGTGCCGCGAACATGGCGTTCGCGCTGGGGCCCGGTATGACCATCGGTGCCGTGCACGCGATCTTCAACGCCGCGGAAGAGAAGATCAAGCAGGTCTACCTGCCGCCCCTGGTGTCCGGTCAGTGGACAGGAACGATGAACCTGACCGAGCCCCAGTCCGGCACCGACCTCGCCGGGATCCGTACCACCGCCCGGCCCCGCCCGGACGGCAGTTGGGCGGTGAAGGGCCAGAAGATCTTCATCTCCTGGGGCGACCACGACCTCACCGAGAACATCGTCCATCTCGTTCTGGCCCGCACCGAGGGCGCGCCCGAGGGTCTCGGCGGGCTCTCGCTGTTCGTGGTGCCCAAGTACCTTCCGCGGCCCGACGGAACCCCGGGCGAGCGCAACGCGGTCCACACCGTGTCCCTGGAACACAAGCTGGGCATCCACGCCAGCCCCACCGCCGTACTCGACTACGACGACGCGGCCGGCTGGCTGGTCGGCACCCGGCACCGTGGTCTCGAAGCGATGTTCGTAATGATGAACCACGCCCGAGTCGCCGTGGCCGCCCAGGCACTGGGTGTGTCCGAGAGGGCCTTCCAGCAGGCCGAGGCATACGCGGCCGAGCGCGTCCAGGGCGGCGTGGTGGGCAGGCCGGCGGGTACTCCCATCGCGGAGCATCCGGATGTACGGCGGCTGCTGCTGTCGATGCGCAGCGGCATCTCCGCCATGCGCGCGTTGCAGATCCAGGTGGCCGCCTGGCTCGACCTGGGTCGCGGCGGAGAATCCGCCGAGGAGCAGCGGTTCGCCGAGTTCTTCGTCCCCGTCCTCAAGGGCTGGCTCACGGAGAACGCCGTTCAGATCACCTCGGACGCCCTCCAGGTGCACGGCGGGATGGGCTTCATCGAGGAGACCGGCGCCGCCCAGTACCTGCGCGACGTCCGGATCACCCCCATCTACGAGGGCACCACCGCGATCCAGGCGAACGACCTGGTCCGTCGCAAGGTGGCACGCGACGGCGGCGCCACCGCGGAGGCGGCCTACGCCCTGGTGGAATCGTGCCTGCCGGCGCTGCGAGGCCACAACCATCCGGTCGCCGAGCGCACCGCGCACCGTCTGGTGCGGGCTCTGGCCGCCGGTCGCCAGGCGACCGCGGCGCTGCTGCATCAATCCCGTGACAACCAACGGGACGCCCTCGCCGGCGGAGTCCCCTACCTCATGCAGTGGGGCCTGCTCGCCGGCGCCTGGATGCACGCGCGCATCCTCCTCGCCGCGCTCCGGACACCGGAAGACCCGTCCTCGGCGCGACGGGTTCTGGACGCCGACTTCTACGGTGCCCATCACCTCAGCCGGGTACCGCAGTTGACCGAGATCATCGCAGCCGGAGAGATCGTGTGAGTGTCCGGTTCCGCGCCGCGCCCGGCGCATGAGACGAGGAGCGAGCCCTGCCATGCAACCGACGTTGGCAGAAGGGGCGCTTGCCGCCCTGGTGTCGGACCGCCTTGTGGCGATGCGGGACGCCGTGCTCGCGGATGTCGTGCGGACGGTCCGCGCGGAGATCGGCGAGTTCGACCGGGACCCGGTCGCGCGCTCTCTGCTCGAAGCGAGCATCACCGAGAACATCGTGGCGGCACTGAACTTCTCCGCCCGGGGCATCGACGCCGAGCACATCGAGACCCCGACCGCGGCCCTGGCCCACGCCCGGCTGCTGGCCCAGCGCGCCATTCCCCTGTCGGCGCTCGTACGCTCGTATCACGTCGGGCACGCACAGGCCCTGAGGCTGTTCTTCACGGCGCTGGACGATCTCCCCGCCGACGAGCGGGCGCATCTGGTCGTCGTGCTGGTCGACCGGGGCGCGAAGTACATCAACAGGGTGTGCGAACAGGTCAGTCGTGCCTACGAGAGCGAGCGCGACCAGTGGCTTGCCGACCGCGGCGGCGTCCGCCAGTACTGGGTCGGCAAACTGCTGGGCGGCGGCCCCGTCGACCGGGCCGCCGCCGAACGGGCACTTCACTATCCTCTGGACGCCGTGCACCTCGCCTGCACGATCTGGCCGGCCGGGGAGATGACACCGTCTCAGCTGTCCTCCGCCGTCGAGGACGTTCGTGCCTGCCTGGTGGCCGAGGTGGGCGCCCGGGCCTCGCTCGTGGTACCGACGGACGCGCAGGAGAGCAGGCTGTGGCTCGCCCTGCCCCCCGGCGTCAGCCGCCGTGAGCTCGGCGGCCTGGAACCTCCGGCCACGACGCGCCTGCACGTATCCCTGGGCCGACCCGGCGCCGATCTGGCCGGTTTCCGCGCCTCGGCGCGCCAGGCCGCGCAGGTCAAGGAGATCATCGCGACCCGGCAGAGCCGGGCGGCGCGCCCGGGCACCGGATCCCAGCGGTTCGCGGAACCGCAATGGGTGCGCTACGACGACCTCGGGCCCGTCGCGCTGATGGCCGGTGACCTGGCGGCCGTCCGCGAGTTCACGGTGGCGACGCTCGGAGCGCTCGCGCAGACGGGGGTCCGCAACGCCATGCTGCGCGACACGCTCGGTACGTTCCTCGATCACCACCGGAGCCACACGGCGGTCGCGGGGATCATGAAACTGCACCGGAACTCGGTGCAGTACCGGGTGCAGCAGGCCACCGCGCTGCTTCCGGCGGCGGCCCGCAGTCTGGAGCACGACTTCGACATCCGTGCCGCGCTGCTGCTCGTGCACTGGCTGGGCGACGCGGCTCTGGCCTGATCAACCGGAGTCGATCAGGCCAGAGCCGCGTCGCCCGGCGACTCACTCCACCAGCAACGACACCGTCTCGGCGACACAGACGGGCTTCTCGCCGCCCCGGCGCTCGATCGTCACGCGGAAGACGGCCTGCGCTCCCTGCGGACCGCGCTTCAGCTCCAGCAGCTCGACGGTGCCGCGCACTTCGGAGCCCACGGGGGTCGGCGCCGGGAAACGCACCTTGTTGCTGCCGTAGTTGATGATCGTGGCCAGGCCCTCCACCTGGGCCGCCTCGACCAGCAGCACCGGGATCAGGGACAGCACCAGATAGCCGTGGGCCACCGTGGTGCCGTAGGGGCCCTTCGCCGCCTTCTCGGGGTCCACATGGATCCACTGCCGATCGCCGGTGAGGTCGGCGAACCGGTCGATGTCATCCTGGGTCAGAGTGTGCCACTCGCTGTGGCCCACGACGGTGCCGACCGCTGCCTCGAGTCCGTCGAGGCCGTGGTAAGTCTTCATGTCCAGTCTCCCTCAGGCCTTGGGGCCGCCGGCCACGTACAGGACCTGGCCGTTGACGAACGACGAGTCCTCACGGACGAAGAACGACACCGCGGCGGCGACGTCGGCCGGTTCGCCGACCCGCTGGACCGGAATGTTCTGGGAGGCGTACGCCTTGAGTTCGTCGAAGGTCAGGCCGACCCGCTCCGCGGTCCCGGCGGTCATGTCGGTGGCGATGAAGCCGGGCGCGACGGCGTTGACGGTGACGCCGAACTTGCCGAGCTCGATGGCGAGCGTCTTGGTGAATCCCTGCAGACCGGCCTTGGCGGCCGAGTAGTTGGCCTGGCCCCGGTTGCCGAGCGCGGAGTCGCTGGAGAGGTTGACGATGCGGCCCCAGCCCGCGTCGGTCATGTACTTCTGAGCGGCGCGGCTGACCAGGAACGAGCCGCGAAGGTGCACGTTCATGACCGTGTCCCAGTCGGCGGCGCTCATCTTGAACAGCAGGTTGTCGCGCAGTACCCCGGCGTTGTTGACGACGACCGTGGGCGCGCCGAGCTCATCGGCGACATCGGCCACCGCACGCTCGACGGCCTGCTCGTCGGAGACGTCCGCGCCGACGGCGAGGGCCCGGCCGCCGGCCCCTTCGATGCGGGCGACCACGGGCTTGCAGGCGTCGCCGTCGAGGTCGAGCACGGCGACGGCGAGGCCGTCCGCGGCCAGGCGCTCGGCGACGGCGGCGCCGATGCCGCGCGCCGCCCCGGTGACGATCGCGGTCCTGAGGGTGGCTTCGGTCATGAAGGTGTTCCATTCCTGAGCCGGGCGCGATGCCCGCTCATGCCAGTGCCACAAGGCGCGCCGCGCGCGTGCCATGGGCGGAGAAGAGGGACGAGTGGCCCCTGTCGGTGGTGGGGAAGTCGGCTGCGGAGTGCGCTCGTTCCCCGTGCGACGGCAGAGGAGCGGGACCGCGTGGTCCGTGGCGCTCCGGGGTGCGTCTCCCGTCGCGACGGCAGTGGACGCGGCCCCCTCAGGCCGCACGCCGGCGAAGCCGGCTTCGGCGGACGTCCGGGGAGCGCCCGCGCCGTTCGCCGGGAAGCACCGCGGCGCGAGAACCGCGGCGCTGTCGATGCCGCGAGCGGAATCTCAGCCCTTCACCGAACGGGCCGAGCCCCACAGAGCCCCCGGATTGACACGGTCCGGGTGGATCTCCAGCATCGCCCGGTACAGCTCCTCGGTGGAGCCGGTGCGCGCGACGCAGTCCTCGAAGTCATCGATGTACGCGCTGGTCTCGGCAAGGATGTCCGGGGAATCGGGCCGGTCGGGACGCTTGTGTCCCGCGACGACATGGTCCGGGTCGAGGCCGGCGATCGCGTCGAGCGCCTCCTTCCACGCCATGCGGCCCGCGCTCGGCGACTCGGCGAGATAGAGGTGCACATCGTTGTAGGCGGCGTCACCGGCGACGACGAGTCCGATCGACGGGACGTGCAGCGCGGTCGTGTCGTCGGTGTCGGTGTGACCGAGCGGCACGATCGTCAGCTCCCGTCCCTCGAGTTCGAGCACCATCTCGTCCACCGGGTCGGCGGCAAGGAGGCGGTGCGGGATCTGGCCCGGGAACCTCGTGTTCCAGAAGCTCTCGACGAACCCCGGTTCCATCTGCTTCGCCATGTGCTCCACGACCGCGGGTGTGGCGACGGGTCGGGCGCTCGGGAAGCGCTCGAGGACGGTCGCCAGTCCGAACCAGTGGTCACCGTGTCCATGGGTGACGTAGATCGTCGTCAGGTTCCGGTCGAACGACTCCACCCACGCGGCGAGCGCGGCGGCCTGCTGGGCCGTCATGACAGGGTCGACGAGAACCGCGTCACGGTCGCCGTAGACGAGAGTCGATGAAATCGGTGACCACATCCGCCTCTCCACACCGGGCGGCCTGTCACTGATCGCTGTCGGGATCGAGGGGGAGACGTGGACCGCGTACCGCAGGTCCCTCTTGCCGGCCATGGCCTGCTCCTGTTGTTCGGATACGGAGTGTGGGGACTGTTCAGAGTGCCGCCGCCAGCTCGGTGCCCTGACGGATGGCCCGCTTGGCGTCGAGTTCGGCGGCGACGTCGGCCCCGCCGATGAGGTGGACGGACCGGCCGGTCTCGCGCAGTTCCTCGTACAGGGCGCGGTTCGGCTCCTGCCCCGCGCACAGCACCACCGTGTCGACCGGGATGAGCTGTGCGCTGCCGTCGACGGTGATGTGCAGGCCGCCGTCCTCGATGCTGTCGTAGGTGACTCCCGCCACCATGGTGACGCCGCGATGCTTGAGCTCGGTGCGGTGGATCCAGCCGGTGCTGGTGCCGAGCCCCGCGCCCACCTTGCTCGTCTTGCGCTGGAGGAGATGGACGGTCCGGGACGGCTTCGCCTGTTCCGCCGGGCCGAGGCCGCCGCGGTCACCGTAGTCCGTGTCGACGCCCCAGTGCCGGGAGTACACCTCCGGGTCCAGGCTCGCCTTCTGGCCCGGGTCGGTCAGGAAGGCCGCGACGTCGAAGCCGATGCCGCCCGCCCCGATGATGGCCACGCGCTCGCCGACCGTGACCCGGTCACGCAGGACGTCGAGGTAACTCACCACCTCGGGACGGTCCTGACCGGGAATCCCGGGGTCTCGGGGCGTGACGCCGGTGGCCAGGACGATCTCGTCGAAGGAGTCCGCGAGCAGGCTCTGTGCCGTCACTCGGGTGCCCAACCGCACCTCGACGCCGTGCTGTTCGAGCTGGATGCGGTAGTACCGCAGCGTCTCGTCGAACTCCTCCTTGCCGGGGACGCGCCGGGCCAGGTTCAGTTGACCGCCGATCTCCTCGGCGGCATCGAACAGGGTGACCTGATGGCCGCGTTCGGCGGCCGAGACGGACAGGGCCAGACCGGCGGGGCCCGCTCCGACGACGGCCAGGCGCTTGCGCCGGCGCGTCGGCGACAGGACCAGTTCGGTCTCGTGGCAGGCCCGCGGGTTCACCAGGCAGGTGGTGATCCGGCCGCTGAAGACATGGTCCAGGCAGGCCTGGTTGCAGCCGATGCAGGTGTTGATGGTCTCGGCACGTCCGTCACGCGCCTTCGCCACGAAGTCGGGGTCGGCCAGGAACGGACGGGCCATGGACACCAGGTCAGCCCGGCCCTCGGCCAGCAGCTGTTCTGCGACCTCCGGCGTGTTGATCCGGTTGCTGGTCACCAGGGGAACGGAGACGGCTCCCATCACCTTCTGGGTGACCCAGGTGAAGGCTCCGCGCGGCACAGAGGTGGCGATGGTCGGGACGCGGGACTCGTGCCAGCCGATCCCGGTGTTGATGATGGTCGCTCCTGCCGCCTCGATCGCCTTGGCGAGGGTGACGACCTCGTCCAGGGTGCTGCCGCCGGGCACCAGGTCGAGCATGGAGAGCCGGTAGACAAGGATGAAGTCCGGTCCGACCCGCTCGCGTGTCCGGCGGACGATCTCGACCGGGAAGCGCATCCGGTTCTCGTAGTCGCCGCCCCACTCGTCGGTGCGGTGATTGGTCGCGGGAACGATGAACTCGTTGATCAGGTAGCCCTCGGAGCCCATGATCTCGACGCCGTCGTAGCCCGCCGCCTTGGCGAGTTCGGCCGCCCGCACGAACGACTGGATCGTCTCCTCGACCTCCTCGCCGGTCAGCGCGTGCGGCACGTAGCGATTGATCGGAGCCTGGATCGCGCTCGGCGCCACCAGGTCCGGGTGGCTGGAGTACCGGCCACCGTGGAGGATCTGCATGGCGATCCGGCCGCCCTCCCGGTGCACCGCCTCGGTGATCACCGCGTGCTGCTCGGCCTCGGCCTCCGTCGCCATCCGGGCGGCGCCGGGGGCGAGCCGACCGCGGTCGTCAGGTGTGATCCCGCCGGTGACCATCAGGCCGACGCCACCCCGTGCCCGCTCGGCATAGAAGGCGGCCATCCGTTCGAAGCCTCGCTCGGCCTCTTCGAGGCCGACGTGCATCGAACCCATGATTACCCGGTTCGGAAGCGTCGTGAAGCCGAGATCGAGCGGGCTCAGCAAGTGGGGGTATGCGGTCATCGGTACGACTCCTCGTCCTGGAGACTGTTGGCATGGGGGCTGGGGCCGGGCAACAGCCCGAAAGGGAACGGCACGCCAGGTGGGCGCCGGCCGCCGCGGCCGGCGAGCGCACACGCGCTACGCCTGGAGATGCTCCCGGAACCAGTCCAGCGCTCCCGTGCTGGCGCGTTCGAACTGGCTGCCGTACGGGTCGAAGTGGCCACCGGGAATGAGGATCAGCTTCTTGGGCTCGAGGGCCTCCTCGTATGCCTCGAGAGCGACGTCGGTCACGGTCAGGTAGTCGGCCTCTGCGACGATCATCAACAGCGGTGTGGGCGAAATCCTGCGGACGAACTGTCCTGGGTCGTACATGCGCGCCATGCGGGTGGAGCGCACGGTCACCCGGTTCTCCCAGACCGCGTCCTCAGGCAGTTCCTGGAGATAGAAGTCGACGGCGTCGTCGGAGTAGTACGACGCGCGGACCGCCGGATCCGAGCTGACGATCCGCTGGTAGCGGACCGGTTCCCCGCGGGCGGCACCGCGCTCCTCCTCCGCGAACCCCTCTTCGAGAGCGGGAACGAGATGCGGAGGAACCCGCCGAAGTGCCTGCCGGTAGCCGCTGATGTTCGGAACCTGCGCCACGACGGCCTTCAGGCGCCGGTCGGTGGCACCGAGCACGAGGGCATGCCCGCCGGCGTAACTGCTTCCCCAGACACCGATCCGGTCGGCAGCGACCTCCGGCTGCGCCTCGAGGAAGGAAATCGCCCGACGCCAGTCCTCGGCCTGCACCCAGGGATTGACGTCCTGACGCGGCTCGCCGTCACTGGCGCCGAACGTGCGGTGGTCGTGGAGCAGCACCGCGAAGCCCGCCTCGGCGAAGCGCCGCGCGAAACCCTCCAGTGCGTGCTCCTTGACACCGGCGTAGCCGTGAGCCATCGACACGGCCGGATGCGGGCCTTCGCCTTCCGGCACGAAATACCAGCCGCGCAGAGTCACCCCGCCCTCGGCGGTGAATGCCACGTCTCGCCTGTCAACCATGGTGTGTCAGTCCTCTCCACGCCGGGCGGGTGGGAGACCGATCCGGTCGCCGACCCGCGGCAACCGGTACCGGGTGAGCGGGAACCAGCGGTCCACCCGCTTGCCCGGCCCGGCGTCCCAGGCACCTCCGGGACCGGAGAGCACCATTGCCGTCATGGCGGTCGACCGTAGCAGCTACGTACATAGGTTACAACGGTATGGCTATGTCTGACTTGTCTTCGCACCAGGGCTGCCATTGTCACACCCATAGACACTAAGCTCATGTACATGGAAGATGGCTTGCACCTCTCGCACCTCTGACACCTGAGCCGCCCGGGCCCCCGGGGACCGCGCGAACGGAGAGTCAATTGATCATCGATGCGGCATCCCTCGATGCCAGGTCGAGCAACAAGCTCCTCATCAGCAGCGTCCCGCCGCGCCCGATCGCCTGGGTCAGCACCCAGTCGGCCGCCTGCCGCCGACGGTGTCGATCTCCCTTCAGCCCGCTCCGACGAAGTCACCCTGAAGGACACGTTCGTCAACATCCGGGACACCGGCGAGTTCGTGGTCAACGTGGTGTCGATCGGCCAGGTCGACGAGGTCCACCGGTCCGCCTTCGAGTTCGACCCCGGGATCGATGAATTCGAGGCTCTCGGCCTGGAGAAGGCGGATTCCGAGGTCGTGTCCGCGCCCCGGATCGCCGGTGCCCCCATCGCCATGGAGTGCGTGGTCGACCGGATCATTCCCATGCCGCCCATGGACCACGTGGTGTGGGGGCGGGTGGAGCGTTTCCACGTCCGCGACGACCTCTACCTGCCCGGCGGGCGCATCGACACCGGGGCCCTGGGCGCCGTGGGACGCCTCGCCGCCGAGTACTCGCTCGTCGACAACATCTTCACGACCCCGCTCCCCGAAGAACTCGTCAACAGCCTGGTCGCTGCCCGCAGCGCACGGCTCGACGAACGTCCGACGGATTTCTCACCCATCGACACGGCGGAATGGTCGCCTTCCGGATCAACGAAGACAGGACCGAAATGATCAGAGACATCATGCGCACCGACCCTGCCGGCGAGGCACTCCCGGGGGCGCCGACACTGCTGCTCGTCCACGGCTTCCTGGACGACACCACCGTCTGGGACGGCTTCGTACAGGCCCTGCAGGGGGCCGTGTCGGCCGTGCGCCTCGATCTTCCGGGCTCCGGGACCCGCGCGGCCACCCACATGGACCCGGAGAAGCTGAGTCTGGCCCTGTTCGCCGACGAGGTCGCATCCGTCGTCGACGAGATCGAGGGGCCGGTCGTCCTGGTGGGCCAGAGCATGGGGTCCCAGGTGGCCGAGCTGGCTGCAGCCGCCCGTGCCGAGCGCGTGGCCGGGCTGGTCCTGCTCACACCGGTGCCCCTGGGAGGAACGCAGCTGCCCGACGAAGCCGTCGCACCGTTCCGGGCCCTGGGCGGGAACGCGGAGGTCCAGCGTGCGGTGCGCGGCCAGCTCTCGCCCGCGCTGGACGATGAGGCACTGGACAAGCTCGGCCGCAGCGGCCTGCTGGTCCCGCCGCCCGTGGTGGCACGCTATGTCGACATCTGGAACAACGGGGCCGACGCCGCACCGGAGAAGAGCGCATACCCCGGCCCCGTCCTCATCGTCCGCGGCGACCGCGACGGGTTCGTCACCGAGGAACTGGTCACCGGAGCCGTCGCACCGCGTTTTCCCGGCGCGAGCCTGGCCACGGTCGCCGGTGGCGGCCACTGGCTGCATGTGGAACAGCCCGGCACCCTGGCCCGCGAAGTCCTCGCCTTCCTCCAGAACCTCAACGCCGACAGCGCGGCTTCGGGCTGGCGCAGCGGCTTCTCCGAGCAGTCGGCCAGCACCTTCGGCGAGGCATTCGCCGAGGACGTGGTGCTGGAGGCAAGCGTGCTCGTCAAGCCCGTCACCGGCCGGACCCGTGTCGCCTCGGTCATGGCCGCCGCGAGCGCGATCTACGAGTCGCTGGAGTTCACGGCGGAGGCCTCCGACTCGGCCACGACCTACTTGCAGTGGAAGGCAACGGCGTTCGGCGGCGTGCAGCTCTTCGGCGTCACCGTGCTGGAGAAGGACGCCGAGGGCAAGGTCGCGCGGGCGGCGATCCACCATCGTCCTCTCGGAGCGGCCCTGCAGTTCTCCGCGACGATCCGCGATCGGCTGGACGGCGTGGTGCCGGCGGATCACTTCTACGGGGGCGGCCCGCAAGCCTCTGCGGGCGCATAGCCGGAAATCCCCACCCGCGCCCCCACAGACACCGAACGACCCCTCTCGAAGGGATGGAGCACCCATGAGTCACCTGCGCGTCGACATCGACGATCACATCGCCGAGATCATCCTCGACAACCCGCCCCAGAACCGGATCGACGAACAGATGGCTGAGGAGTTGCTCGCCGCGGTCGAGAAGGCGGAGTCGGCGGGAGCGCGCGCGGTTCTTCTGCGGGCCGAGGGGCCCGACTTCTCCTACGGCGGGGACATCGTCACATGGCCCGATCTCGAGGTGCGGCAGTTGCGGATGCTGTTCGAGCGGTACATGTTCGCGTTCAACCGATTCGAGCAGATTCCGGTGCCGGTGATCGCGGCGGTCAACGGCCTGTGCTTCGGGGGCGGTTTCGAGCTCGCGCTGCGCTCCGATGTGATCTTCGCCGGTGAGGGGGCCCGGTTCGGGCACCCCGAGCAGACCCTGGGCATCGTCACGCTTCTCGGCGGGATCTACCGGTCGGCGGCTCGCGTGGGCCGCGCCCGGGCCTTCGAATGGGCGCTGAACTCGGAACAGGTGCCCGCGGCCACCATGGCGCAGGCCGGAGTCGTCAACCACGTCCTCCCCGACGGCGAAGTCCTCGAAGCGGCCCGGGCGTTCGCACGCAAGGTGGCGGCGGGCCCCACCCGGGCGCACGCCGCGCACAAGGCACTGTTGCGAATGTGGGAGGCCGGGGGTGCGAAGGCCGCCGATGACGCGATGTTCGACATAGCCCTTCCGTTGTTCGAGTCGAAGGATGTGGCGGCCGGTCTCTCGTCGGCTGTCGCCGCCTACAAGGCCGGCCGGCCCCGACCCACCGTCGACTTCACCGGCGAATAGTCAGCCCCCTGCCAGCCCCCTGCCAGCCCCCTGCCGGGGACACCCGCCCAGCTCCCAGAAGAACGCGCTCTCCACCTGAGCGCCTGGCGCTTGATCCCCTGCACCACGTCGCGAACCACCACCCGATCTCAGGGGGCGGCCATCGGGCCCGGACGCCCGTCGACCGGCACGCCCGCCGCCACGCATGTCCACGAGGATGCGGCTTCCTGGACCCACCCGAACAGTTAGTTGCATCATGGGACTAAATGTCGCTAGCGTCGGGCCGACCTGGTTCGAGAATCACCGCGTGCGACGAGGAAGCCATGACCGCACCCGAGGGAGCGCCACGCCCGCCGAGTCCATACCTGCGGAGGGGCCCCAGGATGCCGCCGCCCGGCGCCACGCGCTGCGCGTACTGGCATTGAGCAGCCTCGGCACGTTCGTGGTGTTCCTCGACACGACCATCGTCAACGTCGCCTTCGAGACCATGAGCCGCAGTTTCCATGCCACCGCCGACCACCTGGCATGGGTGCTCAACGTCTACAGCCTGGTGTTCGCCGCCGCCCTCATTCCGGCGGGGCGGCTGGCGGACCTCTACGGCCGCAAGCGCGTCTTCCTGATCGGCATCGCCGGCTTCGCGGTGACGAGCGCCCTGTGTGGCCTCGCGCCGAACGTGGAGGTGCTGATCGCCGGCCGGGCGTTGCAGGCGGCCTTCGCCGCCCTGGTCACTCCGACGTCGCTCGCCCTGATCCTGCCGGAGTTCCCGCCGGCCCGGCGTGCGGTCGCGATCGGCACCTGGGGCTCGATGGGGGCGCTCGCGGCCGCGGTCGGACCCACGCTCGGCGCGCTGCTGACCGAGTACGCCTCCCGGCGCTGGATCTTCCTGGTCAACGTGCCGATCTGCGCCCTGATCGTCGTCGCGGGCCTACGCGTGCTGCGCGAGACCCGCGACCCGCACGCCGAGGGCCTGCCCCACCTGCTCGGCGTGCTGATGGTCGCCGCGATGCCCGCGGCGCTGAGCCTCGGCATCATCGAGGGGCCGAGCCGGGGATGGTCCGACCCACTCGTGATCGGTGTTTTCGCGCTCGCCGCGCTGCTGCTGCCGGTGTTCGTCCTGCGCGAGCGTTTCACCGCCCGGCCCGTGATCGACTTCGCCCTGTTCCGCGTCCGGCAGTTCCGGCAGGTCAACGTGGCCACGTTGGTGTTCGCGGCAGCCTTCTACGGCAATCTGCTCAGCAACATCGTCTTTCTGCAGAGGGTGTGGCACTACTCGGTGTTGCATGCCGCCCTCGCGACCACGCCGACCCCGCTCGTGGTCGCCGCGGTCGCGCGCACCGCGGGCCGGCTCTCCCAGACGTACGGAGCGCGCAAGGTGCTGACAGCCGGTGCCGTCTTCTGGACGGCGGGCCTCACCCTCACCGCCTCGGTCGTGGGCGCCGACCCGCACTGGACCACGCACTGACTGCCCGCCGCGCTGCTGACCGGCCTCGGCGTGGGACTCACGCTGCCGGTACAGTCCGAGGCCGCGGCCCAGTCGCTGCCGCCAGGGCGGTTCGCGCTCGGCTCGGCGATCAACGCGAGCCTGCGCCAGCTCGGTGCCGTCCTCGGCATCAGCCTCTTCGTCGCTGTGCTCGGCACCCCTACGGCGGCGACGGCCGTCGCATCCTTCCACCGCGTCTGGCAGGTGTTCGCGGCCCTCGGCCTGACGGCCGGGCTTCTCCTGTGGGCACCACGGCTGCGCCGGGGCCGGGTACCGGTGGCGCCTTAGCAGGGTCGCGAGGCCGCGCTATGGCACCACCCAGCTGGCACCGGCACAACTGAGGCGCCGTCAGAGCCGTTCGATGATCGTGGCGTTGGCCAGGCCGCCCGCCTCGCACATGGTCTGCAGGCCGTAACGGGCATCGCGGTCCTCCATGCTGTGCAGGAGGCTGGTCATGATGCGGGCTCCGCTGCTGCCCATCGGGTGGCCGAGAGCGATGGCGCCGCCGCGCACATTGACCTTCTCCAGGTCGACACCGGTCTCGCGCTGCCAGGCCAGCACCACGGAGGCGAAGGCCTCGTTCACTTCGAACAGGTCGATGTCGTCGAGCGTCAGACCCGCCTTCGCCACGACCTTCTGAGTGGCGGGCGTGATGGCCGTGAGCATGAACAGCGGGTCGTCGCCGACCACGGTGAAGGTGTGGAAGCGGGCGCGCGGCCTGAGCCCGAGCCGCTCGGCCACGTCCGAACCCACGATGAGCAGCGCCGAGGCGCCGTCAGTCAGCGGCGACGAGTTGCCGGCCGTGACGGTCCAGCCGATCTCGGGGAACCGCTCGGCGGTACGCGGGTCGTAGAAGGCCGGCTTGAGTCCGGCCAGGCCCTCCGCGGTGGTGCCCGATCGGACCGTCTCGTCCCGCTGCCCGGCCCAGGCGACCTCCCGGTCGAACTCGCCACGCTCCCAGGCCCCGGCCGCACGCCGGTGGGACTCCGCGGCGAATGCGTCCTGCTCCTCGCGGCTGATCTTCCAGCGGGCCGCGATCAGCTCGGCGCTCACCCCCTGAGGGACCAGGCCGTCGGGGTAGCGCTCACCCACCTTGGGGCCGAACGGGTCGCTGCCGGGCGGCATGTTCGACCCCATGGGCACGCGCGACATCGACTCCACGCCACAGGCGATGGCGATGTCGTACGCGCCGCTCATGACACCCTGTGCGGCGATGTGCGCCGCCTGCTGGGAGGAGCCGCACTGCCGGTCGACGGTCATGGCCGGAACGCTCTCCGGGAAACCGGCCGCCAGTACCGCACTGCGCGTGGTGTTGAAGGCCTGGTCGCCGACCTGGGTGACGCAGCCCCCGATGACGTCGTCGACCAGTACCGGGTCGATGCCCGCCCGCTCCACCAGCGCCGACAGGGTCCGCGCCAGCAGATCCACGGGGTGTTCTCCGTGCAGTGCGCCGCCCGGCTTTCCCTTGCCGACCGGCGTACGAACCGCCTCGATGATCACCGCATCCCGCATGACAGCCTCCTGAGTTCGAGTTGCCGACCGGCCTTGTACCACTGGCGGATTCGTGCAGCCGACCCAGCCCTCGGCGACTGCCACGACACACCGCGACTCATGGGCCCGGTCGGCGGACAGGGTGCGACGCACCCCGCCGACAGCCTAACCCAAGACATAGGTATAAACGCTTCGACTATGTTGAATTGCCTCTTCCGATGCACGGTGACCACCAGCACAGTGGCACCCGAGGCCGCACAGGAAAGGGTGATGTCGCGCGATCTCGAAGATGCGCACGAGCGTCGCCGAAGCCGTGGCAGGGATCGAGAACGGGGCAACGATCATGATCGGCGGGTTCGGCAGAGCCGGTCAGCCCGTGGAGTTGATCGACGCCCTCCTCGACCAGGGCGCCCGCGAACTCGTGGTCATCAACAACAATGTCGGCAATGGCGACACGGGCCTGGCGGCCCTGCTCGCCGCCAGCCGCGTGCGCAAGATCATCTGCTCGTTCCCGCGCCAGAGCGACTCCCATGTCTTCGACCGCCTCTACCGGGCGAAGGAGATCGAGCTCGAACTGACACCGCAGGGGACCCTCGCCGAACGCATCCGGGCCGCCGGCGCGGGAACCGGCGCGTTCTTCACTCCCACCGGGTTCGGCACCCCACTGGCCGCCGGCAAGGAGCACCGCGTCATCGACGGACGCGACCACGTGGTGGAGTACCCGCTGCATGCCGACTACGCACTGGTGAGCGGCCATCTCGCCGACCCCTGGGGGCAACGTGGTCTACCGAAAGACCGCACGGAACTTCGGTCCGATCATGGCCGCCGCCGCGCGGACGACGGTCGTACAGGTCGACCGCGTCGTGGAACTGGGCGCGACCGATCCCGAGACCGTTGTCACGCCAGGGCTCTTCGTCGATCACGTCGTCGATGTCGGGGAGCGCGCATGACTGCGTGAGGGCGTCTTCGTCGGCGCCGCGAACGTGGAAGGCAACCCGAACCCGAGCACCTTCGCAGCACAGGACGAGCCTCGATGACCCCTCTCGGCTCCGGCCTTTCCCGACGCGAACTCGCCACCCGTACCGCCCTCGACATTCCCGAGGACTCCGTCGTGAACCTGGGAATCGGCGCACCGACACTCGTGGCCGACGCCATCCCCGACGACGTGGAAGTGATCCTGCACACCGAGAACGGCATGCCGGCGACGGGACCCGCCCCCGCCCCCGGTCGCATCGACCCGGACCTCATCAACGCGGGGAAGCAGCCGGTCACAGAGCGCCCCGGGGCCTCCTCCTTCCACCACGCCGACTCGTTCGCCATGATGCGCGGCGGCCACCTGGACATCTGCGTGCTCGGCGCGTTCCAGGTCTCCGAACACGGCGACCTGGCCAACTGGCACACGGGCGCCGCCGATGCGATACCCGCGGTCGGCGGAGCGATGGACCTGGCGATCGGGGCCAGGTCGGTGTGGGTGATGACCGACCTGCTCACCCGGGACGGCACACCGAAACTCGTCGCCCAGTGCAGCTACGCCCCTCACCGGCGTGCGCTGCGTGTCCCGCGTCTACACGGACCACGCGGTGTTCGACATCACGCCCGTCGGCTTCGCGGTCCGCGAGTTGTTCGGCAACGCCACGATCGACGCGCTCGCCGCAGCCACCGGACTCCCCCTCAAGGACGGACGAGTCGCCCTCCCTCCCCGTCGCTGGCCGAAACCGGCAGAGCCCGGCGCGGTTCCACCACTCCACCACCCTGAACGATCACGGACGAGATCATGACCGGTAGCTTCGTATAAGACGCGGTACGCACGCCTTTCGGAAAGTACGGCAAAGCACTGTCGGGCGTACGCCCGGACGACCTCGCCGCACACGTCATGAGCGCCGTCGTCGAACGGCAGCCCGATCTGGATCCCGGACTGATCGACGACATCGTGTTCGGCAACGCCAACGGCGCCGGCGAGGACAACCGCAATGTGGCCAGAATGGGCGCGCTGCTGGCAGGGCCCCACCAGTACGCCCGGGGTGACCGTCAACCGCCTGTGCGGCTCCGGAGTCGAGGCAGTCATCCAGGGCAGCCGCGCCATCGAAGCCGGTGACGCCCGACTCGTGCTCGCCGGCGGCGTCGAGTCGATGAGCCGCGCGCCATGGGTCGTGCCCAAACCGGACCGGGCGTATCCGGCGGGCAACACCACCATGGTCTCGACGACCCTGGGATGGCGGCTCGTGCACCCGCGCATGCCCAAGGAATGGACCATCCCCTTGGGGGAGACGGCCGAGATCCTGGCCGAACGGTTCGCGATCTCGCGCGAGGAGCAGGACGCCCCTTCGCCCTGCGCAGCCACAAGAACGCGGCACGCGCATTCGCCGAGGGTGCCTACGCGGCGGAAATCATCGACGTTCCCGGCGTCGACCTGGCCCGGGACGAGGGCATCCGCGACAACACGAGCATGGCCGCCCTGGCCGCACTGAAGCCGGCGTTCCTTGCGAACGGAAGCGTCACGGCGGGCGACTCCTCTCCCCTGAACGACAGAGCGTCGGCAGTGCTGCTCGGAGCGGAGAACGCGCTGCCCGGAGCCAAACCCCTGGCCCGCGTCATCGGACGAGGAGTGGCGGGCAACGACCCGGGCATCTTCGGCATCGCGCCGGTGGAGGCGGCCAACCGCGCCCTCGCTCGCGCCGGCAAGACCTGGTCGGACGTGGACCTCGTCGAGCTCAACGAGGCATACGCCGCGCAGAGCATCGCCTGTCTGCGGTGGCCCGAGCTCGGCCCCGAGAAGGTGAACGTGGACGGTGGCGCCATCGCCATGGGCCACCCCCTCGGTGCCTCCGGAGGACGCATCGTCGGACACCTCGCTCACGCACTGGCCGTGCGTGGCGGCGGCATCGGCGTCGCCACGATCTGCATCGGCGTGGGGCAAGGGCTCGCGGTCGTGCTCGAGGCATGAGCGGCCGCGCCCACGGCGGACACGGCACGGCTCGCTTCCACGATCCGCGGCGGAACGCTCGCCTGCGCGGCTCGATGAGAAAGCGCAGGACGGGGATGCGGCGACAACGCGACCAGGCCGGACCACGGGTGCGCCACGGCGTGAGGTGCGCCCATGGACACCTGGGATCTACTCATCGTCTCCCAGCTCACCCAGCGCTGGGGACGCAGGCACACGCCGGGCCGACAGGACCATGGACACAAGGCCCGCTCAACCAACGAGGGTGACTCCTTGAACACCGACAACGCCGAACGAACCTCCTCCGCCCATGAAAGCGGTGCGATCCTGCGCCGTCCGGGCCCGGCAGGGCGCTGCGGCTCTCGCCCGCGCCTCGGACACGGCCATCGACACCGCCATCCTCGGCATGGCGGAGCGCGTCACCACAGCGCAGCGCATGCTGGTGAACGCGAACCAGGACGACCTCGCGGCGGCCGTGTCCGCCGGGATGTGCCCGGCCCTGCTGGACCGACTGCGGCTGACAGGCACCCGGCTCACAGCCATGGCAGCCGAACTCCGCAGCCTCGCGACCGTCGCGCACGAACCCAGGGACATAGTCCTCGAGGAGCGTCCGGACGGCCTGACCCTGTGGGAACGGCGCCGTCCCGTCGGTGTCGTCGGCGCGAACTTCGAAGCGCGCCCGAACGTGACCCTCGACATCGCCTCCCAGCTCCTCAAGTCGCGCAACGCGGGCGTGCTGCGCACCGGATCCGCAGCGCTGCGCTCGTCCCAGGCGCTGCTGGCTCACGTGGTCGGACCGGCCCTGAGTGACGCGGGCCTCGACCCGGACGCCCTTCAGCTCGTCCCCCACCAGGATCGCTCCGCCGCCTACGCGCTGGTGTCACTGCCGGAACTGGTCCCGCTGGTCATCCTGCGCGGAAGCGGCGACAGCACCCGCGACCTGGGCCGTGAAGCCGCCCGCCACGGCGTCCGTACGCTCGCCCACGCCGACGGCGGCGCGGTGCTGTACGTGGGCGCCGCCGACGACGAGAAAACCGTGCACCAGCTCATCACCGACAGCCTCGACCGCCTTGGCGTCTGCAACCGGCTCAGCCTCCTGCTGATCGACCAAGCGGTGTACGACGAGCGGCTGCCCGGCATTCTCGATGTCCTGCAGCGCTTGGGCATCGCCGCGTCCCTGCCCCCGCACGCCCATCCGCGCGGGTACGAGTGGACGCTCGACCAGGAACGCGCGGCTACCGTGACCGTCGACAGAGCGAACGGCCCGCTGTACGCGGCTCGGATCGCCAACGAGGAGACCTCGGGACTGGCCGCTTCCATCGCAACCCAGGATCCCGTCGCCGCCACGGAATTCATCGACGCCTACACGGGCGCGGGAGCCTTCTGGAACTCCACCACGCGCCTGCTCGACGGCTTCAAACTGCTGCGGCTCCCGGAGACGGAAATCAACATCGACCGGGTCCCCGGACCCCGTGGGCCGGTGACGTTCCGCGACCTGTACCTGCGGCAGTACCTGGTCGCGCCCAGTGAGGGCCCCATCGCTCGGACGTGACGCGGAGCGGGCCGAACCAGCCTGGAAGCTGAGACGTCGGTGGTCGGCTGCTTGCCGGCCGCCGCTTCGTCAAATGGATCGGGCCCTTGAGTCCTACACCTTCAAGGGATGCCCGCCACACCACTTGCCCATACATTTGGATTGTGGGAACCGACACCCATGCCTTCCTTCGCGATCTCGCTCGAGGGCTCGAGCCCCAAGCGGACCAACTCGTCGACGCGATGATAGAGCTCTTCCGCCGCGAGCTTCCCGAGGCGTGGAAGTACGAGGACGTCGCCGCTCTATGGCCCACGACCGTCTCCGAACACGTCACCGCCGTTTTCCACATTCTCGAGCACGGCATTGATCTGGCCGAGGTCACGACGCCACCTGCCGGCATCGAGCTCGCTCGCCGACTCGCCAAGCACGGAGTGCAGATCAATCAACTCCTACGCTCCTATCGGTTCGCCCACGCCAGTCTGACTCAGCTGTTCTCCGAGGAGACGGCCCGTCGCACCAAGTCCCCGGAGCTGATCAAAGCGGCGACGATCGCGCTGAACGCGATGGGTTTCGAGTTCGTCGACCGCACCGCGGAAGGGGCCGTCGCGGCGTACCAGACGGAACGCGACCGCTGGCTGCAGCGGCGGCTGATCATGGTCAATGAGGCCAGCATGCGGATCGGAACCACCCTGGACACCACGCGCACCGCCCAGGAACTGGCTGAGGTGGGTACCGACCAGTTCGCTGATCTCGTCACCGTCGACCTGCTCGATTCCGCATTCCGGGAAGAGGGCACCGAGCCGACACCCGTTCCGTCGGTGGTCCGTCGGGTCGCCCAGCAGTCGGTGTTGGACGGCTACGTGGACTCGGCGGTCTGCACAGGACAGACGCACACCTACCCCGAGGGGTCGGAGCTGGCTCACGCGCTGGCCACCGGACAGCCCCTGCGCCACCGCATCACGGCCTCCGACATCCCCACCTGGTTGGCGGCGTCCGCAGACCATAGACGTGCCCTGCGCACCCTCGGCATTCACTCGGTGCTCCTGGTTCCGCTGTGGGCCCGCGGAAACCCCCTGGGCCTCGCACAGTTCCTCCGCCACCGGACCGCGCCCCCCTTCGACGACGAAGACCTGCTCCTGGCCCAGGAGATCGTCTCCAGAGCAGCCGTCTACATCGACAACGCCCGTCGCTACACCCACGAGCGTTCCATCGCGCTCACCCTCCAGCGCAGCTTGCTCCAGCATCGGATGCCCGAGCAGTCCGCCGTCGAGACAGCGTCCCGGTACCTGCCCAGCGGATCCCGCGCGGGCGTGGGCGGGGACTGGTACGACGTGATTCCGCTCTCCGGAGCCCGCGTCGCCCTCGTCGTGGGGGACGTGGTCGGCCGCGGCCTCCACGCCTCCGCCACCATGGGCCGGCTGCGGACGGCTGTCCGCGCTTTCTCGGACATCGACCTGCCACCCGACGAACTGCTCACCCACCTCGATGACGTGGTCATCCGCCTGCAGCGCGAGGAGGAACGGGGAGCGGACGAGTTCAGCGCCACCTGCCTGTATGCGGTGTACGACCCGGTCTCCCGTCTGTGCTCCCTGGCCAGCGCGGGACATGTTCCGCCGACCGTCGTCACTCCCCTCGTCCCCGGCGGCGGCCCGGACTTCCGTGCGGTCGAGCTCCCGGAGATGCCGGTCGGCGTACCCCTCGGCCTGGGCGGGTTCCCCTTCGAAACAGCCCAGTTCGAACTGCCGGAAGGCAGTCTTCTGGCGCTGTACACCGACGGGCTCGTCGAAAGCCGCACGCGCGACGTGGACACCGCCCGCACGCTGCTACGCGATGTCCTCGCCGAAGCGGCGGCGTCGCTGGAGGAGACCTGCGACAGTCTCCTGTCGGCGCTGCTGCCCAGCCGCCCCACTGACGACATCGCTCTTCTCGTGGCGCGAACCCGGGCGCTCGACGCCGACCGTGTCGCCTCGTGGGACCTCGCCACCGACCCGGCGGTCGTCTCCGGGGCGCGCGCCCAGGCATCCGGCCAACTGGCCGCCTGGGGGCTGGAAGACATGACCTTCACCACGGAACTCATGGTCAGCGAACTGGTGACGAACGCCATCCGCTACGGCAAAGCGCCCATCCAGCTGCGGATGATCCTCCAGTCCACTCTGACGTGCGAGGTCTCCGACGCCAGCAGCACCGCCCCGCACCTCCGCCGCGCCCGGGTGTCCGACGAGGGCGGCCGCGGCCTGCTCCTGGTCGCCCAGCTCGCCCAGCACTGGGGCACACGGCACAACCGCGAAGGAAAGGTCATCTGGGCCGAACAGCTCCTCCCGGACAGCGGGAGCCCCGAACCGGTCCTGTGATGGCCGCTTGCGACCGTGGGAGGCCGTATCACATCCGGGAGAGCCTGGAGGTGGAAGCCGTCCGGGCGGCCCCGGCTCCGACCGGCTTCGCTGGCCCGCTCGGCCTCGCGCCGGGCCTCCTCGACCGGGGCGAGAGCTTGTGCGAACGGTCGGCATCACAGCCACGGCCGTGGCGAAGCCCTTCTCGGAACCACGGGCGCGCTGGGCGGTCTCGCCGGGCGGGTGGACGTGCGCGAGACCGGGTCAGCGGGCGGACAGGCGGGCCGCAGCTCGCGCACCCGCTCCCTGGGCACGGTCATGCCACGCTGCCGGCCGATCCGCTCGGCGATGACGGCGGGCATGGTTGGGGGGGGTGCCCTTAAGAGCTCGCGGATCGCGGGTTCGAAGGCATCGCCCGCAGCACCGGCCGGGGCACGGGCGTCCAGGGCTGCGCCACACGTCGATACCCCTGCGCAGGTATTCCACCTTCGTACGAGAACATCGCGGGCCCACGTGTGTACCGATGCTGAGGCGGCTGATCCCTGGTCGCCCCGCTCCTGCGCGCGGCCAAGGTGGTCGGCGTAGCCCAAGCCGAGGGCGACTCCAACGATCGCCAGGGGCGACGGCGTCCGGTGTTGTCCCAGGACAGCAGGCTCCAGCCGTTCCGGTTCCCTATACACCCCTCACCTGCGACGTCAGCTTGGGCGGGTCATCCATGCCCGGTTGCCCAGGCGGTGCAGGAGTTCGAGTGCGAGGGACACGGCGAGCCGCCGCTCGGCGAGCCGGTAGCCGAGCAGGTATTCGGCGCGCGCGATGCGCTGCAGCACGGTGTTGCGGTGCGTGTGCAGCCGCTCGGCCGCCCGCGGCGCGTTGCCGCCCTCGTCGAGGTAGACGCGCAGGGTGGCGCGCAAGGTCGCCAGCGCCGGGTCGGTTCCGCACAGTGGTCCGAGAGTGGAGGTGACGAACTCGTGCGCCTGTTGCATGTCATGGCCTACGAGGACGACAGCCTCCACGTCGTGGTAGGGGGTGAAGCGGTCTCCGTCGGGGTTGCCGCCCAGGAGCCGCTGGGCGGCGAGTGCCGCGAAGTGGCTGCGCCGGAATCCGGCGAGGCCGTCCCGGGACGGACCGAGTACG
Organism: Streptomyces sp. NPDC005820; assembly: GCF_040630255.1. Taxonomy (NCBI): domain Bacteria; kingdom Bacillati; phylum Actinomycetota; class Actinomycetes; order Kitasatosporales; family Streptomycetaceae; genus Streptomyces; species Streptomyces sp. NPDC005820. Next base: position 34,435 of record NZ_JBEXXE010000047.1, on the reverse strand, counting down.
GCGCGGACGCCCGGCGCGGCATGGGACATGGCCTCGCGCAGCACGTCCCAGTCCGGGGCGTTGCGGGTGGCGATCCAGCCCCACAGGGTCGAGGTGCCCGCAGGGAGGGTCAGCGGGCGGCGGGCATGGGCCGCCGCGGCCAGGAGTCCGGCGGCCTGCTCGAGTACGCCGTGCGCCTCGCCGGGCGGATCCGCCCACACCACCATGGCGGTGTGCCGGGCGGCGAGGTCGTAGTCGAGCCGCCGGCCGGCCCTGTCTGCGCTGATGGGAGCGCCGTCCAGCATGAGGCGAATGGTTTCGGCCCGCCGGGCCAGCTCTCCTGAGAGCAGGTCCTGCCGTTCCTGTTCCATGCGGGTGATGGCGGCGTCGAGGGCGCTGTTGATGTAGTCGGACAACAGGGCCGAGGACTCACGCAGCACCGCGACCAGATCGTCGCGTGCCTCCACGGTCGCGGCGGCGACGTCCATCCACCACCGCCAGGCCGCGTCATGGCCGCACCGGTAGGCCTGCACGAGAACCTCGAGTTCAATGCCGCGGCGCACCAGCGTCCGGGCCAGGTCGAGGGTCTCCAGCGGTGCGCCGCGAGGAACCGGTTCGCCGGGGCGTCGCTGCAGGACGGTCAACATGCGCAGCCCGTTGGCCCGGCTGCTGGCCCTGCTCTCGGCGGCAAGGGTGGGGTCCTCGGCCAGGACGGGTACGACCGCGAAGGTAGCTGCGTCGATGTCGGCCAGCATGTCGTCGATCTCGGCGAGGCATCGCTCGGCGACCTGACTGATCAGAATCGCGACGTCCGGAGCGGTCGTCTGCATGACCGACAGGTTACGCACTCGTGACAGCGCGGGACAAGAAATGGGCCGTCGCACAAAGATCACGGCGAACTTTGGGCCGCCGCACATCGTCCGGACCGGTGGCCACGACTTACGGTTTGGCGCAACACGTCACATCGTGCGCAGCACAGACAAAACGTGACAGATGACGGGCCACCCCCCAGCTACCCGGAAGTCTTCTGACCGCCCCTTTTCCGGGGCCGGACCTCCTTGAGCGACCTCTGCCTGTTCCCTCTCCCGTACCTCGGAGAAGCCATGCCGGACAACAGCGTCCACGACGGCGACCTCACGATCGTCCGTACCAGAGCCCGCAAGCGGGTCACCATCTCTCCCACCGGCCCGGCGCGGGTCTCCGCACGGCCCCGGGTACGAGCATGAGCGGCGTCCTACCCCGTCCGGTGATGCGTGCCGCCGTGCGGCTGGCCGTCCGCCCGGTCCTGGGCCCCAGGGTGCCGGTCCGGCCGCAGCGTCGGATGCTGCACATGCTGAGCCGCTACCCCCTCCTGCCCCGCGACACCCGGCCGGCCGCGGTCCACCTGAGCGACCGCCCGGCCGAACGCGTCAGCGGGCCCGGCACCGACGACTCGCGCGCGGTGCTCTACCTGCACGGTGGCGGCTACACCATCGGCTCACCGGCCAGCCACCGCGCCCTGGCGGGGCACCTGGCCGCGGCCGCCGGAGCACCCGTATACGTGCTGGACTACCGGCTGGCCCCCGAACACCCGTATCCGGCGGCGGTCGACGACGCGGCGGCCGCCTACCGGGCGCTGCTGGACAGCGGCCTCGACCCGCAACGGCTGACAGTGGCCGGCGACTCGGCCGGCGGCGGCCTGGCCCTGGCCCTGATGGTGCGGCTTCGCGCGTCCGGCATACCGCTGCCTGCGGCGCTGGCGCTCGTCTCGCCCTGGGTGGACCTGACCCTCGGCAACGTGCGCGACGACCGGCGAGATCCGCTGCTGCGGGCTTCCTGGCTGCGGGCCTGTGCGGAGCGCTATGCCGGTCCCGCAGATCCGCGTGCCCCCGAGCTCTCCCCTCTGTACGCCGACCTGACCGGACTGCCGCCGACGCTCGTGCACAGCGCCGATGGCGAGATCCTCCTGGCCGACATCGAGCGCCTGGTTGAGCGGGCCGAGGCCGCCGGAGTCCCGGTGGTCCACCGGCGGCTGGAGCGGATGTGGCACGTGGCCCATCTGCACGCGGGCCTGGTCAAGGCCTCCACGACGGCCGTGCACGAGATCGGCGCGTTCCTGCGCAACGCATTGGACCACGACTCCGGGATGGGGAACCTCCATGTCAACTGACCACTTCGTGACAGGCACGATCGGGCTTCCGGCCTCGCTCACCCCGGCGCTGGTCGAGCGCCTCGTCCGGCGGGTGAGCGCCGGATCGGCCGAGCGGACGACCACCTACGCCCCCTACACAGGTGCTCCCCTGGCCGAGCTGCCGGTCTCCACCGCCGAGGACGTGGAAGCGGCCTTCACGGCGGCCAGGCGCGCCCAGCGGGCCTGGCGGAACACTCCGGTCGCGCAGCGCGCGCGCATCTTCCTGCGCTTCCACGACCTGGTGCTCGAGCGCCAGGACGAGATCATGGACCTGATCCAGGCCGAGAACGGCAAGGCCCGCCAAGACGCGTTCCTGGAGATCGGTGACATCGCGCTCACGGCCCGCTACTACGCCCGCACCGCCCGGGCCCTACTACGGCCGCGGCGCCGCCGGGGCGTGTTCCCGGTACTCACCCACACCACCGAGCTGCGCCATCCCAAGGGCGTGGTCGGCGTGATCTCGCCGTGGAACTACCCGTTCACGCTGGGGACCGGGGACACCATCCCGGCACTGCTGGCGGGCAACGCTGTGGTGCAGAAGCCGGACACCCAGACGGCACTGTCCGCTCTGTGGTCCGCCGAGCTGCTGTACGAGGCCGGCCTGCCCGAGGGACTGTGGCAGATCGTCCTGGGCAGGTCGCAGGAGGTCGGCCCTCCGTTGATGGCCGGCGCCGACTACATGATGTTCACCGGGTCCACCGCCACCGGCCGCCGCATCGCCGGCGATGCCGGACAACGGCTGATCGGTGCCTCCCTGGAGCTCGGGGGCAAGAACGCCCTGATCGTGCTCGACGACGCCGATCCGGACAAGGCCGCCGAGGGCGCGGTGCGGGCCGCCTTCTCCAACACCGGCCAGCTGTGCACCTCCGTCGAGCGGCTCTACGTACACGACGCGGTCTACGACGCCTTCCTCACCCGCTTCCTGGCCCGGGTCCAGGCCATGCCGCTGGGCGCGGCGTACGACTACAGCCGCGCCATGGGCTCGTTGACCTCCCCGGCCCAGCTGACCAGCATCAGTGCCCATGTCGAGGACGCGGTGGCCAAGGGCGCCACGGTGCTGGCCGGCGGCCGGGCCCGCCCGGACCTGGGCCCGTACTTCTACGAACCCACCGTCCTGACCGGTGTCAAGCCCGGCATGGCCTGCCACGGTGACGAGACATTCGGCCCGGTGGTGGCCGTCTACCGCTACCACGACCTGGACGAGGCCGTGGAGGCGGCCAACGACACCCCGTACGGCCTCAACGCCAGCGTGTGGACCGGCAACGGCCGACGCGGGCGGGCGGTCTCGGCCCGGCTGCACGCCGGCACCGTGAACGTCAACGAAGGCTTCGCGGCCACCTGGGCCAGCGTGGACGCCCCCATGGGCGGCATGGGCGATTCGGGCCTGGGCCGCCGGCACGGGGCCGAGGGCCTGCTCAAGTACACGGAGGCCCAGACCGTCGCCCACGCACGGCTCCTGAATCTCGCACCGCCCAAGGGAATGTCGTTCCCGCGGTGGGCCGCGTCCCAGACCTTCTCGCTCAAGGCGATCAAGCGCGCAGGAATGAAGTGAACGACATGACGTACGACTACGACGTGCTGGTCATCGGCTCCGGCTTCGGCGGCTCGGTGTCCGCGCTGCGGCTGACCGAGAAGGGCTACCGGGTCGGGGTTCTGGAGGCCGGACGGCGTTTCGAGGCCGCCGACATCCCGAAGACCTCCTGGGATGCGCGCAATTTCGTGTGGGCGCCCCGGCTGGGCCTCTACGGCCTGCAGCGGATGTACTGGCTCAAGGACGTGGTGCTGCTGGCTGCCGCCGGCGTGGGCGGGGGTTCCCTGATCTACGCCAACACCCTCTACGAGGCGCCGGACCCGTTCTACAAGGACCTTCAGTGGGCGCACATCACCGACTGGAAGAGTGAGCTGGCGCCGTACTACGACCAGGCCAAGCGCATGCTCGGGGTGACCACCAACCCGCTGGTCACCCCGGCCGACGAGGTCCTGAGACAAGTCGCCGAGGACATGGGCGTCGGCCACACCTTCCGCGCCACCCCGGTGGGCGTGTTCTTCGGCGGGGCCGACACCCCGCCGGGTACCGAGGTCGCCGACCCGTTCTTCGGCGGCAGCGGCCCGAGCCGCAACACCTGTACCCGCTGCGGGGCGTGCCAGACCGGCTGCGCGCACAACGCCAAGAACACCCTGGACAAGAACTACATCTACCTGGCGGAACACAGCGGCGCCGAGGTCCACCCGCTGACCACGGTGCGCGGGGTGCGCCCGCTGGCGGGCGGGGGATACGCGGTGGACACGGTGCGCAGCGGCCGCTCGCCGCGGCGTCGTGGGAACCTGCGCACCTTCACCGCCGAGCAGGTGATCTTCTCCGCGGGCACCTACAACACCCAGAAGCTGCTGCACCGCCTGCGTGACACCGGCGTACTGCCAAGTATCTCCCGCCGACTGGGCCTGCTGACCCGGACCAACTCCGAAGCCCTCCTGGGCGCCAAGTCCAAGCGCCGCGACGTCGACTACAGCAGCGGTGTGGCGATCACCTCCTCGTTCCACCCCGACGAGCACACCCACGTCGAGCCGTTCCGCTACGCCAAGGGCAGCAACACCATCGGCCTGCTGCAGACCGCCCTGACCGACGGCGACAAGCCGCATCCGCGGTGGGTCACCTGGCTCATGGAGCTCGCCCGCAACCCGCGGCACCTGGGCTCACTGTGGGTGCGGCACTGGTCGGAGCGGACGATCATGCTGTTGGTGATGCAGTCGCTGGACAACTCCATCACCATGTCCGGCAAGAAGACCCGTTTCGGGCGGCACAAGCTGACCACCAGCCAGGGCCACGGCGCACCCAACCCGACCTGGATCCCCGTGGGCAACGAGGTCGCCCGCCGTGCCGCCGAGAAGATCGGCGGCACCCCCACCGGCACGATCGGCGACATCTCCAACACCCCGGCGACCGCGCACTTCCTCGGGGGCTGCGCCATCGGCGACTCGCCGGAGACCGGGGTCATCGACCCCTACCACCGCCTCTACGGCCATCCCGGACTGCACGTGGTCGACGGCTCGACGATCTCGGCCAACCTCGGGGTGAACCCGTCCCTGACGATCACCGCCCAGGCCGAACGGGCGATGGCGCTGTGGCCCAACAAGGGCGAAGCCGACCAGCGGCCGCGCCTGGGCTCGGCCTATCACCGCCTGCGTGCGGTCAGCCCTCGGCGTCCCGCAGTACCCGAGCACGCCCCGGCCGCGCTACGGCTGCCGATTGTCGGGGTCCGCCACGGGGAGCAGACGACCCAGTAGAGGGCCACGCACGGTGACCCTGTCCCACCGGAGGACGAGGACAAGGCGGTGCCGCCCGGGCGGCACCGCCCCACCTCGCTTCGTCGTCACAGGCAAAGGCGTTAGTCTCTTACGAGGAGACACCCGCCCCTGCGACGACATCGGGAGGACCAAGATGACTACGGCGGCCCATTGGCCAGCCTCGGCCCGCTACCAGCAGGTCCAGGACACCGCCCCGGGAGGCCTGGGCTTCGTACAGGATCTGCTCAACACGGCGAGCCTGGGCAAGCCCCGTAAGCCCGACCTCCTGGAGAGCGTCGACACAGCCGGGGAATGGCTCACGTCCTCCCTGGCCGCGCTCGGCACGCTCGACCCCACCGCTCCCCCGCCCCACCCCCTCGACACACGCGGCCTCACACGCCTCCGCACCCTGCGCGACGACCTCCGCACCGCGCTGGCCACCAGCCACACCGACGAACCAACCCCCACCGGCACCGCCCCGCCGATCCGGGTCACGGCAACCATCAGCGTGGACGCGGAGGGCGCACGACTGGAGCCCCGCGGCACGGGCGCCGAACTCCTTCGTTCCTACGTCCTGATCCAACTGGCCGCCGCCACCTACGCCGACACACTGCGCCGACTGAAGGTGTGCGCCAACCCCCGCTGCCGCGGCGCCTTCTACGACCGCTCCAAGAACTGCTCACGTCTCTGGCACGACGTCACCACCTGCGGCAACACCCAGAACGTACGCGCCTACCGAGCCCGCCAGAAGGAACGCGGACTCGCCTCACGGCACTGAGGTGACCGCTTCCGCGGGCTCACATCCGGCAACTCGGAGGAACATCATGGGGCCGGCCGGTCTGGAACGGATCGATCTGGGCGAAGTGCCGTACGAGGTGGCACTGGCCGACATGACCCGGTGGGTCACCGAGCGGAAGGAGGGGCGTGCCGGTGACCGGCTGTTCCTTCTGACGCACCCGGCGGTGATCACCTACACGGCACGGACCCTGGCCGGTCAGCTCCCTGATCCGCGTTCGCCGATAACCCTGTTCGAGGTCGACAGGGGCGGTCACGCCACGTATCACGGGCCTGGACAGCTCATCGGCCACCTCGTGGTGAACGTACGCGACCTCGGCCCCCGCGGCCTGGTACGCCGGGTCGAGCAGGCTCTGATCAACGCGCTGGGATCGCTCGGTTTCGAGGCGGTACGACGGGACACGCCTCGGGGTTCGGAGAGCCTGGTCGGCGTGTGGACGCCCGACCACCGCAAGATCGCTTCCATCGGCATGCGCATCAGCGGCAGTGTGACAAGCCACGGCTTCGCCCTCAACATCGCCCCCGATCTCGACGTCTACAGCACCTTCATGTCCTGCGCGCTGCCGGACGTCCGAATGACATCACTCGCGGAACTCGCCGAAGAATCGGGGCTGCCCACACCCACCGAAACCCAAGTGCGGGACGCCGTAAGCGCAGCCCTGGCAACCGAGCTCACGGCGGCCCGAACGCACTCATGAGTGCGTCCCGCGGCCCGGGGTCTGCCGCAGCCACGAGCAGATCGTCCTCCTGGGTTTCGCCGGTTCACGGCGATCCGCCGCACATACGAGGAGCCAGGCGCCGGGTTCCAGTACTGCTTCCGCCCCGACGCGCACCGTCGTCAGACGGGAGACCGAGAAGGCGACGCAGTCCGGCTGCGGCACGATCCGGGCGGCGGCACCCTACTTGACGCGGCACTTGAGGAGTGGCCCAGCCCTGAGACAGGGTCGGCGGCCGACATCAACTCCACCGTCATCGACCATCTGATGGGCCACGACGCCTTCGCCCACCACGGCCGCGGCAGCTCCGCTCTCGTGATCATCGGCGCGCTGCACGTCCGCCCGGCGCAGACGGTCGGTGAGCTCGTCGGCTCGGCATCGGTGTCCCGAGCCACGGCCTACCGGACCTTGCACCGCTTGGCCGACCACGGCCTCGTGGACCACAGCGGGGAAACCTGGACTCTCGCGCCCCGCGCACTGGAAGGCTTCGGTGCCAGCTCGCCGGAGGCCGTTCCCGACCCGACCGCGCACCCAGCACACGGCTGGGACGCCGTCGCCCGGCAGTACGACACCGCAGGGGTCGCGGCCCGGCGCAAGGCACTGCACGCGGCCGAGCGCGCGTCGTATCGGGAGGCATTGGAACGGCTGTCGAAGCACCGCAGAAAGGCCATGGTGCTCGTGCGTGACGGCCGCCAGGTCATCGTCCCAGCGCCCCGCCCCGACGAGACAGCCGCGGGAGAAACGAGGCGTACTGCCCGACGCCTGCTGATCGAGGCCGGTGGCACCGTGCGCACCACGCAGCAGACGCTGCGGATGCGCTCCGCAGCGCAGGCCGCCGAGCAGCGCAAGCTCGCGCTGTGCCCTGCGGGCACGGTATGAGGCCGGAGCCACAGTCCCGGGCCTCGCCAGCGAGCGCAGCTACTCCACCGCCACCGTCTACCGGCTCTTGCACCAAGTCGGCACCCGCATGCGGCCCCAGCACTGCCACGGACCGGCCCATGAAACGAGGGAGCGCCCATGAACGCCCTCGTCCTCGCAGGTGTCCCCCGCGGTGCCTGCCAGATAAAGAAGGGGGTGAGGTTGCGCGTCATCGACGCGCACATCGCGGTGACCGTCACAGGGCTGCGGCTGCAGGGGCACTACCGGTTGGCCACCACCTTCCTCGATCACCGCCGCCATCCCGCCGCCGAGCTGGTCACGCTCTACCACGAACACTGGGAGATCGAGTCGGCGTTCTACTCCCTACGTCACACGCTGCAGGCCGGACTGGCGCCACGTCCCCAGGACCCCGTCGCTGTCCAGCAGGAACTCTGGGCACACCTGGCCGTCTACCAGGCACTACGCCGGACCATGGCGGAGGCCGCCGAGACCAGGCCCGACACCGACCCGGACCGCGTCTCGTTCACCGTCGCTCTGGAGACCGCCAAGGACCAGGTCATCGCGGCTGCCGGCGTGCTGCCGGACGCAGAGCCGGGGCGGATCGGGCAGGCCGTGCTGGATAGGGAGCCGAGCCAGTGCTTCGTCGAAGGCGACAGGCTGTCCGGCGACGGGCATGCGGCCGGGGTCGCCCTACCGTGCGCTCGTTGGCGACGGCCGGTGCGCTCGTTGGCGAGCTCGGTGTCCGCCGTGCTCATAACGTTCCACCCGACTGACGACGACATTGCGGGAGGAGTACGACATGGCGCACCAGCCGCGTAGCGAGCATGACTATCTGGTGGTGGGAGCCGGCTCGGCCGGCAGTGTGATCGTCCGGCGGCTGCTGGACGCCGGGCATTCCGTCCACGTTCTCGAAGCGGGCCCGGTGGACGAGGACGAGCGGGTGCACAGCCCGCAGGGCTGGCCGCTGCTGCTCCAGTCCCCCCTGGACTGGGCGGCGATGACCGTGCCGCAGAAGCATGCGAACAACCGGACTCTGTACTGGCCGCGCGGCAGGGTACTCGGCGGGTCCAGCTCGCTCAACGGCATGATCTACATTCGCGGCCACCGCAGCGACTACGACGCCTGGGCGTACGCCGGCTGCCCGGGATGGGACTGGGACAGCGTGCTGCCCCTGTTCAAGCGGTCCGAGGACCACGTCGACGGGGAGAGTGAGTGGCACGGGAAGGGCGGGCTGCTGCCCGTCTCCCGGATCACCGATCCGCACCCGACCGCCGCCGCGTTCGTCGAGGCGGCCGTCGCCCTCGGGCACGAGCGGACCGACGACTTCAACGGCGAGCGGATGATCGGCGCCGGCTTCAACCATGCCACGATCCGCGACGGCCGCCGGATGAGCGCCTGGCAGAGCTTCGTCGCGCCGGTGCTGGACAACCCGTCCCTGACCGTCACCACCGGTGCCCGGGTACACCGGGTGCTGCTGGAGGACGGCCGCGCGGTCGGCGTGGAGTACGCGGCGGACGGCGCCCTGCACCGCGCGTACGCGTCCTCCGAGGTCGTCCTCAGCGGCGGTGTGATCGGCTCGGCCCAGGCCCTGCTGCTGTCCGGCATCGGACCGGCCGCGCACCTGCGCGAGATTGGCGTCGATGTCACCGTCGACCTGCCGGGTGTCGGCGAGAACCTCCACGACCACCTGCTGGTCAGCAACGTCTACGAGGCCACCCGCCCGCTGCCGCCCGGCACCGGGAACCTGCTGGAGAGCCAGCTGTACGCCTCGACCGACCCGCGCCGTCCCGGCCCCGACCTGCAACCGCTGTTCCTGCACCTGGTGTATCCGGCCGAGTCGTACCCGGTGCCGGAGCACGGCTACACCATCGCGCCCGGCATCGTCCGCCCGCTGTCGCGCGGCACGCTGCGGTTGTCGTCCGCCGACCCCGAGGCCGCGCCGCTGCTGGACCCGAACATCCTCTCCGAGCGGTACGACCTCGAAGCGCTCGTGGACGCGGTGGAGCTGTGCCGGGAGATCGGCGGGCACGCCGCCTTCGAGGCCTGGCGCAAGGCGGAGGTGGCCCCGGGCCCCGAGGCGCGGACGCGTGACGACCTGCGGGAGTACGTCCGACGGGCCGTCGGGACCTACCACCACCAGGTCGGCACCTGCCGGATGGGCCAGGACTCGCTCGCCGTCGTCGACCCCGAGCTGCGCGTGTACGGCGTCGAAGGGCTGCGGGTCGCGGACGCCTCGATCATGCCGGCCGTGCCCTCGGGCAACACCAACGCTCCGTCGATCATGGTCGGCGAGAAGGCGTCCGACCTGATCCTCGCCGCTTCGGCCTGACATCCACGACCACGTCGCCACAGCTCACAAGGAGAAAAACGACTATGCGGACCGACATGCTCATCGGCGGAGAATGGACCACGGGCGGGGGCGCCCCCTTCACCTCCCTAAACCCGGCCACCGGCGAGGTCCTCGCAGAACTGCGCGAGGCGACCGAGGCGGACGTCGACGCCGCCGTCCGGGCGGCCTCCGTCGCCTTCGACTCGCCCGAGTGGGGTGGGCTGCTGCCCGCGGCCCGAGCGAAACTGCTGCTGCGGGTCGCGGACCTGCTGGAGGAGCACGGGGAGGAGATCGCCCGCCTTGAGACCCAGGACCAGGGGCAGCCGCTCGGTGTGAGCGCCGGGTTCTCCGTGCCCAACGCCGTGGAGCACTTCCGCTACTACGCCGGCTGGGTCACCAAGATCACCGGCATCACCGCCCCGCTGTCCGTGCCCGACGTGGACTTCCGCACCCGGCGCGAACCGCTCGGCGTCTGCGGCCTGATCACCCCGTGGAACTTCCCGTTGATGATCCTCGTCTGGAAGCTCGCCCCGGCCCTCGCCGCCGGCAACACCGTGGTCATCAAGCCCGCCGAGCAGACCCCGCTGTCCACCCTGCGCCTGGCCGAGCTGATCGAGCAGGCCGGCGTCCCGGCCGGCGTCGTCAACGTCGTCACCGGCGGCCCCGACGTCGGGCGGGCGCTCGTCGGGCACCCGCTGGTCAAGAAGATCTCCTTCACCGGCTCCACGGACGTCGGCCGCGAGATCGGCGCGGAGTGCGGCCGCACCCTGAAGAAGGTCTCCCTGGAGCTGGGCGGCAAGGCGCCCAGCATCATCGCCGCGGACGCCGACATCGACGCCGTCCTCCAGGGCAACCTGCTCGGCGGACTGCTCAACTCCGGCCAGACGTGCGCCGCGTACACCCGCTTCTACGTGGACGCCAAGCGGCACGACGAGTTCGCCGAGAAACTCGTCGGCGCGGTCGGAACCCTCCGCCTGGGCAACGGCCTCGATCCGGAGACCCACCTCGGTCCGCTGGTGTCGGCCGAACAGGTCGCCCAGGCCGCCCGGTATGTCGAGATCGGCCGGGGCGAGGGCGCCGAGCTGCTGACCGGCGGCAGCCGTCCGGGCGGAGACCTGGCCTCCGGCTTCTTCTTCGAGCCGACCGTCTTCGCGGGCGTCAGGCAGGACATGCGCATCGCCCGCGAGGAGATCTTCGGCCCTGTCCTGACCGTCCTGCCCTACGAGGACCCCCAGGAGCTGGCCGGCCTCGCCAACGACACTGACTACGGCCTCGCCGCGGCGATCTGGTCCCGCGACATCGGCACCGCCAACCGCCTGGCCCGCCAGGTCAAGGCGGGCACCGTGTGGATCAACATGCTTCAGCTCCTGGACGCCGCCGCTCCCTGGGGTGGCATGAAGTCCTCGGGTATCGGCCGCGAGATGGGCTGGGAGGCCATCGAGGCCTACACCGAGGTCAAGAGCATCTGGACCAACCTGGCCTGATCCGCCGCCCCCGACCCGGTGCCGTGGCCGCCAGACTCCCCTCCGGCCACGGCACCGTTCCAGTGGGTGGCGCTGTGCGGTGGGTTCTGAGCTGGGTGGCGCTCGGTCGCCCGGGGGACCCCGCGGTCAGGTTGTGGCGGACGTCCGACCCCGGAGATCGCGGCCGCGCCCGTCTGATCTCTTCGATTCGGGCCAAGGCACCCCGCCACAGCGCCACGCGGCGCTGTGCGGTCGGGCCGGAGGCGCTGCGCCCCTTGTCGGCCACCCGGCCGACCCCGCGCTGCGCGGCCGTACGCTACCTGAGGCCGAGCCCTTCACGGGCGTACGGCCTCTCCGGTCAGCCGCCTGCCGAGCCCCGAGCCGCCCCAGAGCAGAAGCCGTATGGGGAACGGTCCCGGCGACCGCCATCACCATTCGCTACGGCTGGTGCGCGGTCGCCGCCTTCCGGATCTCCGCTGCGCTCCGCCCGAACTCCGATCGCAGGGCGCGACTGAGGTGAGTGGCGTCGAGGATGCCCCAGCGGGCGGCGATCACGGCGACGCTGCGGTCGGCGAGGTCGAGGTCGGACAGGTCACGCCGGATGCGTTCCAGGCGGTTGCTGCGGATCCAGGACGCCAGGGTGACGCCACGTCCGCTCAGGGTCTTGTGCAGATAGCGCACCGAGACGTGGTGGGCGCGCGCCACCGACTCCGGGGAGAGGCGGGGGTCGGACAGCCGGCCCAGGCAGTGAGCGAGGATACGGTCGGCCAGATCGCCCTCGGCGTGCGCGGGGACCGCCCGCTCGGCCAGGGTCGACAGAACCAGGGAGACGAGAGCGTCGGCCAGATAGGGGCCCGCGCTGCCGCCGATCGCGTCGAGATCGCTCGCCGCGTCGCGCAGCAGGCCGGCGGCGAGCCGCCGTCCTCCGCCGTCCGTGGGCACCGCCGACGCCGTACGGGCGGTCATGCGGTCGGCGTGCGGGCCGAGCAGCGAGCGCGGGATGCCGAGCACAACGATGTCGAAGGGATCCCAGAAGCGCAGTTCGTAGGGGCGGGCGGTCTCGTACACGACCAGGTCGCCGGGGCCGGGCAGACACTGGCGGCCGTCCTGTTCCACACCCGCCCGCCCGCGTCCGTACAGCGCCACCTTCAGCAGCTCACGATCGCCCGATCCGATGAGGGAGCGGGTGCGCTGCACTGTGCAGGGCCCGCCGGTGATACGGGTGACCAGGACCTCGCCCGGTCTGGCGTCATGCAGGGTGCCACCGCTCTCAGGGTGCTCGGAGCGGATGTGCAGGGGGGCGAACGTTTCGGAGGCGAGCTGCTGGAAGCGCTCCAGCCGGTCGTCCGGACCTGCCGCATTGTGCGTTGTGCTTGTCATGGGGCCGGCTCCTTCGCCCCTCGTGGGCCGGGGAATACTCCTCGGCCTGTACTGGATCAGTGTGGTCCCGAAGTGCCCGGGATGTCCACGAAGGCTGGTGTTTCGGTCCGCCCGTGCCCGCCGAGACCGTCGAAGAGGACCGCCGTCACGGTATCGGCGAGCGCGGCCGTCGGCGGACCGCCCTCCGGGCGGTACCACTCGGTGAGTGAGTTGACCGCGCCGAACAGCAACCGGCTCGAGAGGTGGGGATCGACGTCGTCACGTACGCCACCCTCGGCCGCAGCACGAGCCACCAGCCCGGCGACCCGGTGGTCGAAGTCGCGGCGCCGCGCCAGCGCCCGCAGCTCGGCCTCGCTGATGCCGTGGACGCGCAGCAGCAGGGTGACGTACGACAGCTCCTCGGTGAGCACCTCGACGCTGCGCCGTACGACGTGCCGCAGATGGTCCGTCGCCGTGCTCCCGGTGCCGGGGTCCTCGTCGAGGACGGCAAAGAGGGCGTCGAAAGCACGGGTGACGGCGAGGTCGAGGAGCTCCTCCTTGCCGGAGACGTGGTGGTAAATGCTCGACTTGCTCAGGCCGAGGCGCCCGGCGAGTTCCTCCATGCCCGTGCCGTCATAGCCCCGTTCGTTAAAGACCCCGACTGCGCCCTCCAGGAGGCTGTCGCGGTCGTAGGCAGGGCGGTCGCGGCGGTCGGCGGTGGCTCGTACGGGCGCTGTGTTCACCACGTCATTGTGGCAAGGACGACCGGGGCGCGGTCACGGCTCGCGCCGGTCCTTGACCCGGCGGAGCTTGCCGAGGGAGCGCTCCAGGGTGTCCGGCTCGACGACGGCGACATCGACGGTGACGCCCACGCCGTCCTTGATCCCCTTGGCGATCGCGCGGGCGGCGGTCTCCCGTGCCTCGGCGGGCGCGCCGGGGCGGGTCTCGACACGGACGGTCATGCGGTCCATCCGCTCGCGCCGGGACAGCTCGATCTGGAAGTGCGGCGCGACGCCCGGGGTGCGCAGCACGATCTCCTCGATCTGACTCGGGAAGACGTTCACCCCACGCAGGATGATCATGTCGTCGCAGCGGCCGGTGATCTTCTCGATCCGGCGGAGAGCTGGCCGCGCGGTGCCGGGCAGCAGCCGGGTCAGGTCCCGGGTGCGATAACGGATGATCGGCAGGGCCTCCTTGGTGAGCGAGGTGAAGACCAGCTCGCCCTCCTCGCCGTCCGGCAGCGTCGCGCCCGTGAGCGGGTCGACGACCTCGGGGTAGAAGTGGTCCTCCCACACGTGCAGGCCGTCCTTGGTCTCCACGCATTCCTGCGCCACACCCGGGCCGATGACCTCGGACAGGCCGTATATGTCCACGGCGTGGATGTCCATGCGCTCCTCGATCTCGCGGCGCATCTCCTCCGTCCACGGCTCGGCCCCGAAGATGCCCACCTTCAGGGAGGTGGAGCGCGGGTCGACACCCTGGCGCTCGAACTCGTCGAGGAGGGTGAGCATGTAGGACGGCGTGACCATGATGATCTCGGGCCGGAAGTCCTGGATGATCTGCACCTGGCGGGCGGTCATGCCGCCGGAGGCGGGGATCACGGTGCAGCCCGCGCGTTCGGCGCCATAGTGGGCGCCCAGCCCGCCGGTGAACAGGCCGTAGCCGTAGGAGATGTGCACCTTGTGGCCGGGACGGCCGCCCGCGGCCCGGATCGAACGGGCGACCACTTCCGCCCACATGGACAGGTCGTTCTCCGTGTAGCCGACCACGGTCGGACGGCCGGTGGTGCCGCTGGAGGCGTGGACGCGCCGCACCTGGTCCATGGGCACGGCGAACATGCCGAAGGGATAGGTCTCGCGCAGATCGGCCTTGGTGGTGAAGGGGAAGAGGGCCAGGTCCTCCAGTGCGCGGCAGTCCTGCGGCCCGACACCGGCCTGGTCGAACTTCTTGCGGTACAGCTCGACGTTGTCGTACGCGTGCCGCAGGGTCGCGCGCAGTCGGCGCAGCTGGAGGTCTCTCAGCTCCTCGCGGGACAGCCTCTCGGCGTCGTCGAACAGTTGGTCTGGCAGGGGCTTCCCCAGGCGGGCCGCGGTCGGCGCCGGGGTCTTCAGCTCGCTGGTCATTGCTGCGACTCCTTGGTTCTCATACTCCTGACACGGCGGCTGCGGCCGCGGAACTCCGCGATCACCTCGTCGCCGCGCAGGACGGTGACGTCGTAGAGGCCACTACGGCCGAACCGGGTGCGTACCTCGGCGGTGGCCGTGAGGACATCGCCCTCGTACGCGGAGGCGACGAAGTCGATGCCGGCCCCGGAGGCGACGGTCACGGGCCCCGCGCCGTTGCAGGCGCAGGCGAAGGCGGTGTCGGCGAAGAGAAACAGATAGCCGCCGTGGGCCATCCCGTGCCCGTTCACCATCGTCTCCGTCACTGTCATCCGCAGCACGGCGGTCCCCTCACCGTGCTCCAGCAACTCGATACCGAGTCGCCGGGAGGCCTCGTCCGCGGCGAACATCACGGCGACGGGGTCCGATGCCGCCTCCGCGGCCTGCATCACTATTTCGACCACCTTGTCTCCCGACCGAACATTCGGTTAGCGTGCGGCACGGCCAAGTAATCCAGCCGGACCAGTGCCTGTCAAGAGGTGGACCACATGCCGCACAAGAGGCCGAAAGGCCCCGATTTCCTCACCCGCCATCGCGCGCTGCTGGAACAGGCGGTGACCGCGACCGCGCGTCGCGAGCATTGGACGCCGTATCCGGAGTCGCCGAGCAAGACCGTGTACGGCGAGGACGCCGCGAAGCTCGGGGAAGAGGCGTTCAGGACCCAACTGGGCCGTCCGTTCGAGCTCCCCGGCCACCCGGGCAGTGGCGTCGTGCCCGCCGGCGAGCAGTCGCCGTACGGTTTCGCGCTCGGCATCACCTACCCCCGCGTCGCGCCGGACGAGGCGGTCACCGCGGCCTCGACCGCCACCGGCCCCTGGCGCGACGCGGGCCCCGACGTCCGTGCCGGGGTCGCCGCGGAGATCCTCGCCCGGCTGAACGCGGCGAGCTTCGAGATCGCGCACGCCGTGCAGCACACCACCGGGCAGGCGTTCGTCATGGCCTTCCAGGCCGGCGGCCCGCACGCCCAGGCCCGCGGTCTCGAGGCGGTCGCCTACGCCTGGGCGGAGCAGAAGCGCCACCCGGCAGCCGCCCGCTGGAGCAAGCCGCAGCGCAAGGGCGGTCCACTGGCGCTGGACAAGAAGTTCACCCCTGTAGGGCGCGGGGTCTCGCTGGTCATCGCCTGCAACACCTTCCCGACCTGGAACGGCTACCCGGGCCTGTTCGCCTCCCTGGTCACCGGCAACCCGGTGGTCGTCAAGCCGCATCCGGGCGCCGTACTGCCCCTCGCCGTCACCGTGCGGATCGCCCGCGAGGTGCTGGCCGAGGCGGGCTTCGACCCGAACCTGGTGCTGCTGGCCGCGGAGGAGCCCGGTGAGCGCACCGCGGGCGCTCTCGCCCTGCACCCGGACGTGCGGATCATCGACTTCGCCGGTTCCACCGGGTTCGGCGACTGGCTGGAGGCCAACGCCCGCCAGGCCGTCGTCTACACGGAGAAGGCCGGCCTGAACACGGTCGTGCTGGACTCCACGGACGACTACCGCGGCCTGCTCGGCTACCTCGCCTTCTCCCTGTCCCTCTACAGCGGGCAGCTGTGCACCACCCCGCAGAACCTCCTCGTCCCGCGTGACGGCATCGCCACCGACCAGGGCGTCCGGACCGCCGACGAGTTCGCCGACGACCTCGCGGGCGCCTTGGACCGGCTGCTCGGTGACCCTGCTCGCGCGGCCGGCACGCTGGGCGCCGTCGTGAACGACGGGGTGCGCGACCGGCTGGTCGAGGCGGCGCGGGTGGGCCGTACGGTGCGCGCGTCGGCGAAGGTCGAGCACCCCGAGCACCCCGAGGCGGAGGTGCGTACGCCCCTGGTGGCCCGGCTGGACGCCGAGACCGACCGGGACACGTACACCAGGGAGTGGTTCGGCCCCGTCTCCTTCGTCGTAGGCACCGACTCGACCGAGCACAGCCTGCGGATCTTCCGCGAGACGGTACGTGCGCACGGGGCGCTGACCGCCGCGGTCCACTCCACGAGCGAAGAGGTCCTGGCCGCCGCCGAGTCGGCCGCCCTGGACGCGGGCGTGCACCTCTCCGAGAACCTCACCGGCGGAGTCTTCGTCAACCAGTCCGCCGCCTTCAGCGACTTCCACGGCAGCGCGGCCAACCCCGCCGCCAGCGCCACCCTGTCCGACCCCGCCTTCGTCACCGGCCGCTTCGCGACCCTCCAGTCGCGTCGCCCCGCCACCGATCTGGAGCCCGCCCATGCCTGACGACGTCTACCTGATCGACGGCGCCCGCACCCCGCAGGGCCGCTACGGCGGCGCACTGGCCTCCGTACGCCCCGACGACCTCGCCGCTCTGGTGGTCGGTGAGGCCGTGCGTCGCGCCGGAATCCCGGCGGACAGTGTGGACGAGGTGATCCTCGGCGCCGCCAACCAGGCCGGCGAGGACAACCGTGACGTGGCGCGCATGGCCGTACTGCTGGCCGGGCTCCCGCACACCGTGCCCGGATACACCGTCAACCGGCTGTGCGCCTCCGGTCTGACGGCGGTCGCGAGCGCCGCCCAGGCGATCCGGTCCGGCGAGGCCGACCTGGTCGTCGCGGGCGGTGTGGAGTCCATGACCCGCGCCCCCTGGGTGATGGCCAAGCCCGGCACCCCCTGGGCCAAGCCGGGGGAGGTCCACGACTCCGCGCTCGGCTGGCGCTTCACCAACCCGCGCTTCGCCGCCGACCGGACGATACCGATGGGCGAGACCGCAGAAGAGGTGGCCGCCCTCGACGGGATCACCCGCGCCGAGGCCGACGCCTTCGCCCTGCGCAGCCACCGGCGGGCGGTGGCCGCCCAGCAGGCGGGCCACTTCGACCGCGAGCTCGTGCCGGTGCCGGTGCCGGTGAATGACGGCGAGGTCACCCGCGACGAGGGACCGCGTCCGGACACCTCCGCCGAGAAGCTGGCGCGGCTGCGCACCTCCTTCCGGGCCGGGGGAATCGTCACCGCGGGCAACTCCTCGCCGCTCTCCGACGGCGCCGCGGCCCTGGTCGTCGCGAGCGGCGAGGCGGTGGAACGGTACGGCCTCACACCCCGGGCCCGTGTCGTCACCGCCGCCTCGGCGGGCGTCGAGCCGCGGCTGATGGGGCTCGGGCCCGTGCCGGCCACCGAAAGGGCGCTGGACCGGGCCGGCTGGCAGGCCGGCGACCTGGGCGCGGTGGAGCTGAACGAGGCCTTCGCCGCCCAGGCCCTGGCGGTCGTACGGCGTCTGAAGCTCGACGAGGAGCGGGTCAACGCCGACGGCGGAGCAATCGCCCTCGGCCACCCCCTTGGCTGCTCCGGCGCCCGTATCCTGCTCACCCTGCTCGGACGACTGGAGCGCGAGGACGCCCGCCGGGGCCTCGGGACCATGTGCGTGGGAGTCGGCCAGGGCGTCGCGATGCTCGTGGAGCGGGTATGACGAGGGCCTACGAGACGCTGCGCGTGGAGGAGCGCGAGGACCGGGTCGTCGTCACCCTGCACCGGCCCGAGGCCCGCAACGCCATCAGCGGCCGGATGATCGACGAACTGCACGACGTGTGCGACGCCGTGGAGCGGGACCCCAAGCTGCTCCTGCTCACCGGGCACGGCGGTGTCTTCGCGGGCGGCGCCGACATCGCCGAACTGCTGCGGCGAGGCCGGGACGAAGCCCTCCAGGGCATCAACAGCCGCCTCTTCGAGCGGGTGCGCAGGCTTCCCATGCCCACGCTCGCCGCCGTGGACGGCTGGGCGCTGGGTGGTGGCGCCGAGCTGTCGTACGCCTGCGACCTCCGAATCGCCGGGCCGGACGCCGTCTTCGGCAACCCGGAGCCGGGGCTGGGCATCCTCGCGGCGGCCGGCGCCTGCTGGCGCCTGCCCGAGCTGGTCGGGGAGTCGGTCGCCAAGCAGGTGCTGCTCGCCGGGCGGAACCTCGACGCCCCGGCGGCCCTCCAGGCCGGCCTGGTCATCGACGTCGTACCGGCCGAGAAGCTGCTGGACGAGGCCCACGCCCTGCTCGACCGCATGGCCCGTTCCTCGGCCACCGCGCTACGCCTGACGAAGCTCGTCGTGGACTCGCCCGGCGCCCACCCGGTCGCCGACGACCTGGCCCAGGCCGTGTTGTTCGAGGGCCAGGACAAGAAGGACCGAATGAACCGCTTCCTGGAGAAGAGGAGCAGAGCATGACCGCAGCACCCGCAGTCGTCGGGGTGATCGGCGGCGGCCGCATGGGCGCCGGCATCGCCCAGTCCTTCGCCATGGCCGGGTCCTCCGTCACCGTCGTGGAGAGTGGCGTCGAGGCGGCGGCTGCCGCACTGGACCGCGTCGCCGCGGGCCTGAAGCGCGCCGCCGAGCGGAACGCCCTCGCCGAGTCGGCGGACCAGGTGCTCGCCCGGGTGACGACGGCACGGTCCGTCGAGGACCTGCCCCCGCACGTCGGCCTCGTCGTGGAGGCGGTCTTCGAGGACGCCGCGCTCAAGGCCCGCCTCCTCGCCGCCGCGGAGCGCGCGGTGGGCGAGGGCACCATCCTGGCCAGCAACACCAGCTCCCTGTCGGTCACCGACATCGCCGCCGCCCTCATCCGGCCCGGCCGCTTCCTGGGCATGCACTTCTTCAACCCGGTGCCGGCCTCGGAACTCGTCGAGATCGTCGTGGCGCCGGACACCGCGGCCGACACGGTGGAGACCGTGCTCGGCTGGACGCACCGCCTCGACAAGAAGGACGTCGTCGTCAAGGACTCGCCCGGCTTCGCCAGCAGCCGCCTCGGGCTGGCCCTGGGGCTGGAGGCCATCCGCATGGTCGAGGAGGGGGTGGCCGAACCCGAGGCCATCGACGACGCCATGCGGCTCGGCTACAAGCACCCGATGGGACCGCTGCGCCTGACCGACCTCGTCGGCCTCGACGTGCGCCTCGCCATCGCGGAGCACCTGCACGCGACCCTCGGCGAGCGTTTCGCCCCGCCCCGGCTGCTGCGCGAGAAGGTCGCCCAGGGCGAACTGGGGCGCAAGACCGGAAAGGGCTTCTACACATGGGAGTGACCCGGTCCGCCTCGTCCATGGCCGAAGGGGCGCGACAGAGCGTGGGCTACACGCTGGACCATGGCGTCGCCATCATCGAACTGCGGCGGCCCACCGCGGGCAACGCGCTGGACATGCCGCTGCGCTTCGGGCTGCTGGCCGCCGTACGGCGGGTGCGCGGCGACGGCGACCTCGTCCGGGCGGTGCTGCTCACCGCCGAGGGCCGACACTTCTGCGTGGGCCAGGATCTCAAGGAGCACGCCCGGGCCATGGAGACCGCTCCCGCCTCGGCCTTCGCGATCGTGCGCGACGAGTACAACCCCCTGGTGGAGGAGCTGCACGCGCTGCGGCAGCCAGTGGTGGCGGCCGTCGAGGGGGCCTGTGTCGGCGCGGGCCTGGGGCTCGCCCTCTGCGCCGACCTGCGGGTCGCGGCGGCTCGCGCCCGGTTCTCCACCGCGTTCACCGGGATCGGCCTCGCCGCCGACAGTGGACTGAGCGCCACTCTGGCGCGGGCCGTGGGACCGTCGCGCGCCGCCGCCCTCATGCTCCTCGGCGACCGCTTCGACGCCGAAGCGGCGCAGCAGTGGGGTCTGGTCCACCAAGTGGTACCGGACGGGGACGCCGCCTCAGAGGGCCTGGCGCTGGCCAAGCGCCTCGCCGAGGGGCCCACCGCCGCGTACGCCGAGGTCAAGGGACTGCTGCGGGGTGCCGCCGGGGCGGATCTCGCCTCCGTACTGGAGCGCGAGGCGGTGGCTCAGGGGAGGCTGGGCACGACCGAGGACCACCGGGCCGCGGTACAGGCCTTCCTCGCGGGAAAGCGGCCGTCCTTCACGGGACACTGACCGGACCTCTGTACTTGTCAGAACGCAAAGCGCTTATGCATACTATCTACCGAACGAACGGTCGGTCGGGAAGGTGGCAAGGATGGTTGCGACACACGACGAGTCGTCGTCGGAGGGCTGCGCGGGGCCGGCGCTCCAGGAGCACTTCGACGCGACGATCGCCCGTGACCAGCGGATCGAGCCGCGGGACTGGATGCCGGACGGCTACCGCAAGACGCTGATCCGGCAGATCGCGCAGCACGCGCACTCGGAGATCATCGGCATGCAGCCGGAGGGCGATTGGATCACGCGCGCTCCGTCGCTGCGCCGCAAGGCGATCCTCTTCGCGAAGGTCCAGGACGAGGCGGGGCACGGACTCTACCTGTACTCGGCCGCCGAGACCCTGGGCGCCGACCGCGCGGACCTCACCGAGCGGCTCATCGAGGGCCGCCAGAAGTACTCGTCGATCTTCAATTACCCGACGCCGAGCTTCGCCGACGTCGGCGTGATCGGCTGGTTCGTGGACGGCGCGGCGATCTGCAACCAGGTGCCGCTGTGCCGGTCCTCGTACGGGCCCTACGCCCGCGCGATGGTGCGGATCTGCAAGGAGGAGTCCTTCCACCAGCGCCAGGGCTACGAGCTGCTGATGACGATGATGCGTGGCACCGAGGGCCAGCGGCGGATGGTGCAGGACGCCGTCGACCGCTGGTGGTGGCCCTCGCTGATGATGTTCGGCCCGCCGGACGGCGACTCGCCCAACTCGGCCGCCTCCATGGCCTGGAAGATCAAGCGGCACAGCAACGACGAACTGCGCCAGCGCTTCGTCGACATGACCGTCCCGCAGGCGGAGAAGCTCGGGGTCACGCTGCCCGACCCCGAGCTGCGCTGGAACGAGGAGCGGGGCCACCACGACTTCGGCACCCCCGACTGGGACGAGCTCCAGCGCGTGATCACCGGCGACGGGCCGTGCAACGCCGAGCGCGTCGAGCGGCGCCGGACGGCCCACGAGGAGGGCGCGTGGGTGCGTGAGGCGGCGACCGCCCACGCGGCCAAGCAGAGCAAGCGAGTTAGGGAAGGTGCCGCGGCATGAGCGATAACCAGGAAGCCAAGCGGGACTGGCCGCTTTACGAGGTGTTCGTGCGCGGCAAGCGTGGGCTCAACCACGTGCACGTGGGCTCGCTGCACGCGGCCGACGACCGCATGGCCCTCACCCACGCCCGTGACCTGTACACCCGGCGCAACGAGGGCGTGAGCATCTGGGCGGTGCGCTCGGAGTACATCGCCGCGTCCACCCACGACGAGAAGGACCCCTTCTTCGCGCCCAGCGCCGACAAGGTGTATCGGCACCCCACGTTCTATGACATCCCCGACGACGTCCCCCACATCTGAGGAGCAGGGCATGAGCGACGACCACGTCTACCTGTCCCTGGCGGAGGGACACGACGACGGCAGCGACGCCCGCTGGGCGTTCGGCACCGGCTTCGAGGACCCGCTGCACGGCGTGGACAGCGCCGTCCCCGAGGGCGTGGACGCGGCGGAACTGGCCGCGACCTGTCTGGCGCTCGGCGACGACGCCCTGGTCTCGGCCCAGCGGCTGGCCGAGTGGACCACCCGGGCTCCCGAGCTGGAGGAGGAGGTGGCGCTGGCCAACATCGGCCTCGACCTCCTCGGCCAGGCGCGTCTGCTGTACGCCCGCTCGGGCCACGCCGACGGCACGGGCCGCGGCGAGGACGCGTACGCCTACTTCCGGGACCCCGCGGACTTCCGCAACGTACGTCTGGCCGAACTCCCGAGCGGTGACTTCGCGTTCTGCGTCGCACGGCTGCTGGTGCTCTCCGCGTGGCGGCTCGCACACTTCGAGCGGCTGACCGCCGGTGGCGACCCGGTGCTGGCGGCGATCGCGGCGAAGGGCGTCAAGGAGCTGACCTATCACCGCCAGTACGCCGCCGAGTGGGTCGTCCGGCTCGGCGACGGCACCGACGAGTCGCACCGCCGTATGCAGGCCGCTCTGGACCAAGTCGCCCCCTACCTGGGCGAGTTGTTCCTCGCTCACGACGTCCGCGACGAGGTCGTGGCGGTACTGGCGCAGGTCACCGAGGCAGCCGGACTGTCCGTGCCCGGGCAGCGGCCGCTGCCCGGATCCGGCCGCGACGGCGACCGTACCGAGCACCTCGCGCCGCTGCTGGCCGAGCTGCAGAGCGTGGCCCGTGCCCACCCGGAGGCGACATGGTGACCACCCTGACGGACGCCCGGCACGCCCGGCACATCGCCGAGCAGGTGCCGGACCCCGAGCTGCCCATGCTCACCCTGGCCGACCTCGGGGTGCTGCGCGACGTGTCCGTGGCCACGGACGGGACGGTCGTCGCGAGCCTCACCCCGACGTACTCCGGCTGCCCTGCCATGGCCGAGATGCGCGCCCACGTGGCCGCGCGCCTCACGGCCGCCGGCTACCGGCAGGTCCAGGTGCGCACGGTCCTCGACCCGCCCTGGACCACGGACTGGATCACTCCGGACGGACGCCGCAAGCTCGCCGAGCACGGCATCGCGGCCCCCGGGCCGGCAACGCGGTCGGCGTCGGGCCCGGTGCCGCTGACGCTGTCGGCCACCCGACGGACCGTGCCGTGTCCGCTCTGCGGCTCCGCGGACACGGAGGAGACCTCCCGCTTCGGCGCCACGTCCTGCAAGGCTCTGTGGCGTTGCCGCAGCTGCCGCGAACCCTTCGAGTACGTCAAGGAGATCTGATGGAGGACCTGTTGGCCCCCGGCACCGCCGCCCCGGTCGCGGCGCGGCGCACCCGCCGGCGCCCGGCCTTCCACCCGCTGCGTGTGACCGCGGTGGAACGGCTCTGCGAGGACGCGGTCGCCGTCAGCTTCGCCATCCCCGCCGAGCTGGCCGAGGAGTTCGCCTTCGCGCCCGGCCAGTCGCTCACCCTGCGACGCGCGGTCGACGGCCAGGACGAGCGACGCTCCTACTCGATCTGCTCCCCGGTGGGCTTCCGGCCGCGCATCGGCGTGCGCGAGGTGCCCGGCGGCCTGTTCTCCTCATGGCTGGTCCACGAGGTGCGCCCCGGCGATTTCGTCGAGGTGATGGCTCCGACCGGCGCCTTCACCCCCGACCTGGAAACACCCGGCCACCACGTCCTGATCGCCGCGGGTTCCGGTATCACACCGATGCTGTCCATCGCCGAGTCGGTCCTCGCGGCCGACGACCGCTCCCGGGTCACCCTGTTCTACGGCAACCGCCGCACCGACTCGGTCATGTTCGCCGACGAACTTGCCGACCTGAAGGACCTCCACCCCACCCGCTTCCAGCTCGGCCACGTCCTGTCCCGCGAACCCCGCGAGGCCGAGGTGCTCTCCGGCCGCCTGGACGCCGACCGGCTCTCCGCGCTCATCGCCGCGCTGGTCGACGTCACGACCGCGGACCACTGGTGGCTGTGCGGCCCGCACGGTATGGTCCGCGACGCCCAGCAGGTCCTGGCCGGTCTCGGCGTACCCGACGACCGGATCCACCGGGAGCTGTTCTTCGCGGACGACGCCCCCGTCTGCGAGACACGGCACGAGGACGCGGTCGCCGACGGTCCGGTCAGCCAGGTCACCATCACTCTCGACGGCCGGTCCACCACCGCCGCCCTGCCGCGCGCCGGCTCGGTCCTGGACGGCGCCCAGAAGACTCGCCCCGACCTGCCCTTCGCCTGCAAGGGCGGGGTCTGCGGCACCTGCCGTGCCCTGGTCACCGAAGGTGAGGCCGACATGCGCCGCAACTTCGCCCTCGAACCCGCCGAGGTCGACGCCGGCTACGTGCTGACCTGCCAGACATTCCCCGTCTCCGAGACGCTGAGCGTCGACTTCGACAGCTGAGGAACCCATGTCCGTCCAACTCGAAGTCGCCGAGGGCATCGGTACGATCCGGCTGGACCGGCCCCCGATGAACGCCCTCGACACCGGCACCCAGGACCGGCTGCGCGAATTCGCCGCGGAGGCGACCGAGCGCGACGACGTGCGGGCCGTGATCATCTAGGGCGGTGAGAAGGTGTTCGCGGCAGGCGCGGACATCAAGGAGATGGAGCGCATGGACCACACGGCCATGGTCAAGCGCTCGCGTGTGCTCCAGGACTCGTTCACGGCCGTCGCCCGCATACCCATACCGGTCGTCGCCGCGCTCACCGGCTACGCGCTCGGCGGAGGCTGCGAGCCCTGAGGCCGCGACGGAGCCTCTGGGACCACCCGCTGGAACAGCTTCCACAACTCATCCGGCACCAGCCGCTCAACGATCGAACCACGACCGACAGCCTGGCGATCCAAATGAGATGACGTCTCAGCTTAGTTAAGAGCGCTTCGTGGAATTCGCCGACGCCTGGGGCGGGAACTATCCGGCGATCGTCCGACTCTGGGAAGCGGCCTGGGCGGAGTTCGTGCCCTTCCTCCAATTCGACGTGGAGATCCGCAAAATCGTCTGCACCACGAACGCGATCGAGAGTATCAACGCGCGGATCCGCAAGGCCGTCCGGGCCCGGGGGCACTTCCCCACCGACCAGGCCGCCCTCAAGTGTGTCTACCTGGCCGTCATGAGCCTGGATCCGACCGGCACCGGACGCAAACGCTGGACCATGCACTGGAAGGCCGCACTCCAAGCCTTCGACATCACCTTCGACGGCCGGCTCACAGCCGGACGCCACCGAAGAAAACCGACCGAGTTCCACCGTTCGCTACACAAAACCTCGCTTATGTGATGGTATGTGTCCTTGGTGGGCAGTTCTTGAACAAAATGTGGTACTGAGGTGAGCGTTGACCAATGTAACGTCCTCGCGAGCGGGAAACCTGCCTGCCGCGTTCACGAGTTTCATCGGTCGGCAGCCCGAGATCGCCAGGACCGGCAGCCTGTTGCAGACGGAGCGGCTGTTGACGCTCACCGGGCCGGGCGGGGTGGGCAAGACGCGGCTGGCCTTGGAAGCGGCCGGCGAGGCGGCGAAGTACTTTCCTGACGGTGTGTGGCTGGTCGAGTTGGCCCAGGTGCACGACCCGGCGGCGGTGGCGGGGGCAGTCGCGACCGCGCTGGGGGTGCCTGACACAGGTGCCCGGCCTGCCGTGGAGCAGCTCGCGGGCTATCTGGCGGAGCGGCGTGCGCTGATCTTGCTGGACAACTGCGAGCACCTGGCCCGGGCGTGCGCCGAAGTGACGAAGGCGCTGCTGTCGGCCGCCCCCGGGCTGCGCATCCTGGCGACGAGCCGTCATGCGCTGGACATCACGGGCGCGCATGTACTCACGGTCCCGCCGCTCTGTCCGGAGGAGGCGGTCGGCTTGCTGCGGGACCGGGCCACCGCTGTCCAGCCCGGGTTCCAGGTGATCGAGGCGAACCGGGAACGGGTCCGTCAGCTGTGTGCCGATCTGGACGGACTGCCGCTGGCGATCGAGCTCGCCGCGTCCCGGTTGCGCGCCCTCACCGTCGATCAGTTGGCGGACCGGCTTGGGGACCGGTTCGCGTTGCTCACCAGCCGCGGTTCGACCGCGTTGCCGCACCAGCGCACGCTGCGCGGGACGATCGACTGGAGCTACGAGCTGTGCTCCCCAGCCGAGCGGCTGCTGTGGAACAGGCTGTCCGTCTTCGTCGGAAGCTTCGCACTGGACGCCGTGGAGAGTGTCTGCGTGGGGGATGGTGTCGCGGAGCGCGAGGTGCTGGACCTGCTGGACCAGCTGGTCGCTCAGTCCGTCGTCCTGACCACGGAGACCGAGGGCCTGCCGCGCTACCGGCTTCTGGAGAGCATCCGGCAGTACGGACGGGAACGTCTCGTGGAGTCCGGCGAAGAGGAAACGGTGCTGCTGCGGCACCGTGACTTCTTCCTTGCCCTCGCCCAGCGGGGCTACGACGGCTGGTACGGCCCCGGCCAGGTGCGGGAACTGGCCCGGCTGCGCGTGGACCACCCCAATCTGCTGGCGGCCTTGAACCACGACGGTGACACCCGGGCCAGGCTTGTGCTCGTCGCGGTGCTGGCATTGCACTGGTGCGTCGGCGGATTCCTCACGGAAGGGCGTCGCCAGATCGACCGGGCGCTGGCGGCGGCGCCCGAGCCCAGCCGGGAGCGGGGCCGTGCGCTGTGGGTTGCCGCCTGGGTGGGGCTGATGCAGGGTGACCTGGCGGCGGCCGACCGGTGGCTGGATGAGGCCGCGGCCCTGGGTGAGCAGTTGGGCGACTTGGCACTGAGTGCCCATGTGAGCGGCTTCCGGGGTATGGCTGCGTACTGTCGGGGCCAGACGGAGAAAAGCATCTCGTGGTACGAGGAGGCGTTGGCCGCGGCAACGGCGCTGGGTGATGGGCGTAAGGCGACCTCCTGGCTGCTCGCGCTGGCCTCCGCACAGGCTTACGCGGGGGACCCTCGCGCGGCGGAGACCGGCAGGCAGGTGATCGCCGCGTTCGAGGCGATCGGGGAGCGGTGGGGCCGCTCACATGTGCTGATGGCGCTCGGTCACGATGCCTGGGCTCGCGGTGATCGGGAGGCGACCAAGGCCCTGGCCCGGTCCGCTCTGGAGAACATGCGCGGTTTCAACGACTACGCGATGGTCGCGTGGATGCTCGAACTCCTCGCCTGGGCGACCGCTTCCGGCCGTGACCACGGTCGGGCGGCCCGGCTGCTGGGCGCCGCGCGTGCCCTGTGCCGGGACGCCGGTACCAGCATCTCCGCGTTCGGCCCGCGGATGGAAGAATGGCACATGCGATGTGAGGAAGCGGTAGTGGCCGCCCTGGGTCCGGCGGTCTATGCGCAGGCCTTCGCGGAGGGCGGCCTGCAGAACAGTCCGGGCCAGGCCATTGAGTACGCTTTGCTCCCCGCCGCGGAGTGGACGCCGCCGGCCGCCCTCGCCCGCTCGCTGACCCGCCGGGAGCGGGAGGTGGCCGAGCTGGTCGCCGAGGGCTTGAGCAATCGGCAGATCTCCTCGACGCTGGGTATGTCGCCGCGCACCGCCGACCGTCATGTTCAGAACATTCTGGGCAAGCTCGGATTCGGCTCTCGTGCCCGGATCGCGTCCTGGTGGTCAGTGAGCCAGGTACCTGACGGCCTGACAGGCCTGTAGAGCGGTACCGGCCGGTCCACCCCGCCCGCCACCCATGTAGCGGCAGCTGTCCATCCACGGAGTCCTGGCCCGCGTACCCATTGCCCGGGTCCGGATACCCAGTGCCTGGACCAGGGATACCCAGTTCCCGGGGACCGCACCTGCGCAGAAGCGCGTATAGCGCGCGTTTCTCCTATGCGGTGATTCTTGCGGTGCAGACCTCCGCCAGGACGGCCAGGACTCCGAGCCGGGCCCAAGCCGCCCGGCCGGGTACCGAGCCACTCCCGCCCGGCAGGTGTGCACCCTTCCGGACCCAGCGTCGCCGCTGTCCGAAGCCGCCTGCCGCACATGCGGCAGGCGGCGGCACGCGCGGGTCCCCGATCTCAGCAGCCCTAGCAACTGGAGACCAGCATGCCGCTCACCGATATCAGAGCGCTCTCAGAGGCAGGGGTGCCTCAGCCGCCGCCTCGCAGGCGCGGTGCCCGCGCCTTCACCGTCCGGTCGATCGTGACAGTGGTCGCGCTCTCGATCTTCGCGACTCTGCTGGGCCCGCTGGGCCTGCTTCAGCGCGCGAGCGCCGCGACCGGTGCGGACGTCACCTGGCGCATCAGCAGTGAGCCTGACGAGGCCAAGAACGACTACTCCGCGATGCTGAACGCGATCAGGGCGGCGGTCAGCGGCGGCTACGGAATCAAGGCCCAGACCCCCACCGGCGCGAACGGTCCTCAGGTCAGCCTGACCGACCCCAGCGGGACCAGCAGTTACATCACCGTCGACCTGCACGCCGAGAACAGATCCGAGTTCATCCGGCTGTTCATGCGCCGGTCCGACGCCTACATCATGGGATGGCGACAGGCCGTCGAGAGCGGTGGCGCGGGTGGCGCCGTGACGTGGGGTTCGTTCTTTCCGCTGGA
Source organism: Streptomyces sp. NPDC005820 (assembly GCF_040630255.1). Classification (NCBI taxonomy): domain Bacteria; kingdom Bacillati; phylum Actinomycetota; class Actinomycetes; order Kitasatosporales; family Streptomycetaceae; genus Streptomyces; species Streptomyces sp. NPDC005820. The sequence continues at coordinate 5,563 of NZ_JBEXXE010000047.1, read as the reverse complement.
GCCCGCTGCCCAGCCCGGGGGGAGTTCGCCGCTGCCGGGCGCCGACAGCACCAACACGAACACGCGCTTCTCGAGTCCCGCGAGCGGGCAGGCGATGTCGAGTTACACCGCCCTGGCGAATCAGGGAGCCGTACGCCTCGGCACACAGATCACCCCGGCCAGCATCAACAACGCCGTACTGACCCTTCAGAACGGTGACAATACCGCCGCCGGATTCGTCAGCCTCGCCGCGTCGTCGATTCTCCAGGTGATCGTGGCGGTCTCCGAAGGTACCCGGTTCCGGAACCAGGCGGCCGCGACCGCCGTGGCGTTCGGCAACGGTCAGCCGTTCACGATCACGTCGCAGTTCACGGACCAGCAGAACAACTGGGCCACGGGGAGCCGCGCGCTCGTGACCGCGCTCGTGGCGGGTGCCACCGTCCTCGCGGCCCCCTTCACGATGGGCGGCGTCACCTACGTGACCGTGGCTGCCCTCGCGCGCGTGATCATGTTGGCCTATGAGGAGGCGGGTGCGAGCACTTCCACCCGCAGGAAGCTCACCGCGGTCGATTTCAGCTCGCTGTACGTCGAGCCCGATCCCTTCGGTGACTATCCGACCATTCAGTCCGCGATCGACGCCGCCCCCTCGGACGGGGTTGCGCGCGAGATCGTTCTCGCGGCGGGCACCTACCCGGAGGTGATCGTCGTCGCGGCGAGCAAGAGCAACCTGTCCATCAGGGGGGAGACCGGAAACGCCGCTGACGTCGTCATCACCGCCGACCGGGCACACGGGATGATCGACCCCACCACCGGTCTGGTCTACGGCACGCAGGGCAGCGCCGTCGCCACCTTCAAGGCGCCCGGTATGACGATCTCGAAGGTCACGATCCAGAACACGTTCGACCCCGCACAGCACCCGGAGATCGACCAGTACTCCACCCAGGCCGTGGCGGTGGCCGCCATGGGAGACCGGCAGATCTTCAACCAGGACCGGATCATCGCCCGCCAGGACACGATCCTCGCCAAGGCCCCCGTGGCCACCGGCCAGTACCGGCAGTACTTCGTCGGCAATTACATCGAGGGAGCGATCGACTTCATCTTCGGCAACTCCACCGCGGTGTTCGACCGGAACAACATCGCATTGCGCAACTGGGTCGGTGGCACGGTGCTGGCGCCGAACACCGACCAGAGCCTGAAGTACGGCATCCTGATCACCGGCAGCCACATCTACACCAACGGCATACCGGCGAGCACGATGTACCTCGGCCGGCCCTGGCACAGCGCGACGACCGTCTCACCCCAGGCGGTGATCCGCGACACCGTGGTGGACTCGGGTATCACGTCCGCCCACCCGTGGACCGACATGGACACCACCTACTCCTGGACGCAGGCCCGGTTCTTCGAGTACAACAACTCCGGTGCCGGAGCGGGCGTCGGTGCGAACGCTCCGAAGTTGACGTCCACGCAGGCCGCCGACTACACCGCCCAGAAGTACCTGGCCGGTACGGACGGCTGGAACCCGGTCTCCTGACCGAGGTTCGACAGCGGTAGCACAGCCTGTTGGCAACCCCCTCCGCCGCCGCGCCGCGGCGTGCCACGGCGGGGCCGGGACGGCACGACCGTCCCGGCCCCGCCGTCGGCTACTCATCCTGGAGCGGAAGACGCCGGGGTATGTCTCGTGCGGTCCAGGGCCTCCTGGGAGATCTGGATCGACGGGTAGGGCCGACGGTGATCTGCTGGGCCATCTCGTGCGAATCGAGACCGGGGAGCCCGCTGTGAGTGGGACGGGCCAGTAGTTTCTACTGGCCGCCGACATTTGTGCCCCCCAATTGCCCAGCCAAGAGCAGGACTTAGAGGATGTCTCACGTGGTGATGGTGCGAGCTGCGGCATGATGTCTCTTCATGGGTGCCGATCTGTCGCAGCGGCTGGTTCCTGACGGCCTGTGGGAACTGGTCGCCCCGTTGCTGCCGTCGTTCAACTCCCGTCCGCAGGGCGGTGGGACCGCGCCGCTGGACGAGCGTGCAGTGTTCGCGGCGGTGGTGTACGTGCTGACCAGCGGGTGTGCCTGGCGGTATCTGCCGGAGACGTTCGGGGTGTCGCCTGCGACGGCACACCGGCGGTTCACCGCGTGGACCGAGGCGGGACTCTGGCGCCGACTGCACCGGGCGGTCCTGGACGAACTCGGCGCCCGGGGCGAGATCGACTGGACCTCGGCGATCGTGGACGCCGCGTCGGTGCGGGCGAAAAGGGGGGCTCGCTGACCGGGCCGAACCCGGTCGATCGAGGCAAGAGGGGCAGCAAGCTCCATGTGCTGTCCGAGGCCCAGGGCCTCCCGCTCGCCGTCGCCGTGTCCGGCGCGAACATGCACGACAGTCTCGCCCTCAAGCCGCTGATCCGCGGCATACCCGCCATCCGCTCCCGGCGCGGACCTCGTCGGCGCCGCCCGGTCAAACTCCGTGCCGACAAGGCGTACTTCTCCGCTCACCACCTCTCCTGGCTGCGTGAACGGGGACTTGTCCCGCGCATCGCCCGGCCGGGAATCGAGTCCGGCGAACGGCTCGGCCGGCACCGCTGGAAGATCGAGAGGTCGATCGCCTGGCTATTCGGCTACCGACGGCTCACCGTCCGGTACGAGCGAAAGGGCTCCCACTTCCTCGCCTTCCTCGGCCTGGCCGCCGCCCTGACCTGCTACAAGAAACTCGCGAAACTCGCCACGTGAGACATCCTCTTACATGAGTGCCACAAAGGGGCCTCGCGGACCCATGAACTCGTCGAGGTACCAAGATTTTCCAGTTCGGCGTTGGTGACGGCGAGCCGACCGAGGCTGTGCTGATGTCGGCGCCGAGGAATGCCAGTTCCGGTGGTGTACCGGATAGCGCGAGAGCGCCGGCTGCCGCGCGAGGCGGCGGGGCCTCTGCCACATGGCCCGACCACCGCGGGCCCCCTGGACGGCCCCTGAAACGCTCGGCAGGTCGGTTCTGGCCAGGAACCATCAATCCCGCGCCGTCACGCATCAGCCGTCCCGCCTCAAGGCATTTCCGCAGGACATGATCACGAAAGGCGATCGCCACCAGCAGCGAAGAATCTGCTGGTCAGCCCCCGCCCGTGGTAGCCGACCGCCGCCACTCAGTGCCTCTTCAGCGGCTCATCGGCCCCACCTCTCGCCGCGCCACCCCTCATCCGCAAGCCGAAAGCAGGCGACCTCACACCACCCCTGAACAGCGGCAACACGCTCAACAGCCTCAGAGGGCGCGGATTCGACCCGGATTCGACCCGACGGTCCAAGACTCCCAAACGAACAGTAGTTGACCTGCAGTGATGCCGATTCTTGCCGCTGTACCGAGCATCCTCCGGCAGAGGAGTTTCACAATTGAAACTAAGCGAACATTGTAGGGCGATTAACGCCACGTTGTGAGTCGTCGCACTCGCCGTCGCCGTATCCGGCTCCCCGAGCGCGAACCCAGTCGCCGCACCACGCGGCACTCGACCCTGGCGATCAGGGGTTGACAGAGCAAGGCTCTGACCAGCTCCTTTACAGAAGTCCTTCCGCCTGGCAGAAGCCGTCTTGCCCAGCCGATGCAAGCCTCACGACCCTGATTCCAACCACGGCACGCGGGGCGAGGACGTCCCGCCGACAGGGACGGGAACTGCCATGCCGCACATGACCGCTTTCGCCAGGAACCAGTGGTACAGCTAGCGCATCTTTCTGACCTGCGCTTATGTGGGGGCGATGAGGCTGTGACCTGCTAGGACGGGTTGCAGAGACGTTCGGAGGCAGTCAGAGAAAACCGCTCTGATTCGACCCCGGTTCGACCCGGATCGCTCGGAGGCAGTCAGAGGCATCAGCCCCTGAAACTGGCCTGTGAGGGACCCGAGTTGGCCGGTGTGGATCACGGGTGGGCGACTCTGGCGGGGCTCTGTTTCGATCTCGGTCGAGCTGCGATGGGGACGCCTGCCTCCGCTCGGGTCCGGTCGTACGAGGGCCTCCAGGACGGCCATCCTGGAGACCTTGCCGGCGCCGATGGAGGTCGGTTCCGGACGCCGCCCGTGGTTTTAGCGGGCCTGGACGGCGTCCACGTCTTTGCGAGACGACCCCACCGTGCCAGACAGCACCCATCACGCCCTCTCTCAACAAAACTCCACCGAATTCCGCGGCATTGTCGGCCACGCCCAACTGCCGTCGGCCGCAACCGATCTCATTCTGCTCGGCGACCTCACCGGCCGCTACGCCACCGGCAGTTACAGCCGACTCGGCTCCGACAAACGGACCGTGATCCTGCGCGGGGACCGCCAGGGCGCGGCCGAGCACGGACACCGGATCACCGCGGCCATCGCCTGCCACGTCGCCCGCGCAGGCGGCAGCATCCACCAGCTCACGCAGCTGCTGCTGCACCCCGACCACGAAGGCGGACGGCACACCCGGCTCATCGCGCTGCGCTCCGGGCAGGCGCGCGCCCTGGACTACATCCGCCGGGTCTGGACCAGCGCCTCGACCGCCGTCGGCACCACCTTGGCGCTGGGATCCCGTCATGACGCGTACGAGGTGCTCGCCGCGCTCCGGGACCGCATCGAGACCACGCCCTGGCGCGGGGAGCGGGGACGGACCGCGCTGCGGGTGCTGCGGGCACATCTGAACTTCGCCGAGATCGGTGGCGGACTCCTGCACCACGCCAGTGAGCGGCAGACCGCGGAGGAAGCCGGGATCTCCCGCACAACGCTGCGAGTCGTCTATGAGACGGTCCTGAAGCCGGGAGGCTGGCTTCGCCGCCTGCGCGTGGGCCATGGCCGGGAGAGCTCGACCTGGTACCTGGGCGACGGCAGCACCCCCGGTCACGGCGGCCCGCCTCTGCTGTCTCGTTTCCGGACCAATCAGTTCCCCCCCGACCCGGCACTTGAGGAATGGACCACCCCTGAGACGGCCACAACGGCCGACATCGACTCCACCGTCCTCGGCCGTCTCATGGGCCACGACGCCTTCGCCCACCACGGCCTCGGCAGCGCCGCCCTCATGCTCATCAGCGCCCTGAACCAACACCCCCACCAGAGCGTCAGCGAGCTCGTCGGTACCTCCTCGGTCTCCCGCGCCACCACCTACCGGACACTCAAACGCCTCGCCGACCACGGCCTCGTCCAGCACACCGGAGAGACCTGGGCCCTCGCGCCGCGTGCACTGGAAGGCTTCGGGATCAGCCTCCCCGACGTGGATACCGGCCTCGCCGCGGAGCCGGCGCAGGGCTGGGACAAGATCGCCGAGCAACACGGCACCTGGGGCATCGCGGCCCGGCGCAAGGCCCTGCACACGGCGGAGCGAAGGGCCTACCAGGAGGTACTGGACCGGTTTGCGGAGCATCGCAGCAGGGCTGTGGTGCTCGTCCGTGACGGCTGCCAGGTCCTGGTCCCAGCACCACGCCCCGACGAGATCCCGCCGACATTGCACACCCAGGACGGGCGCGTCCTCGACCCGGTCACGGGCCGCCCTGCCGACGGCTGGCGCATCGCCACCGACGGCCGACTGATCCTCATCACCCCATCCGACCAGCGCAGTTACGACGAGCTGGCCGCCGCCCATGCCGAAGCCCTCAG
>NZ_JBEXXE010000046.1:0-94253 GCF_040630255.1 Streptomyces sp. NPDC005820 | reverse complement strand
GTAGGCGATGTTGAGCTCGCCGTCGGCGAACCATGTCGCGAACGGGGGGTTCGACCAGTCCAGTGTCTGGGTCGGCTCGGTGGCCCAGGTCAGCCGGCGGGCCTGCTCGGCCCAGAAGCCGAGCCTGTCAGCCTTGGCCTGTTCATACGCCTGCGCCGTGACGTTGGCGTTCGCGGCCAGGTCGGCGGGCGGCGCGAACCTGCGTTCTTCCTTGAGCAGGTTGGCCAGGCTCTCGTTGCTCACGACATCTCCCTCTCGAAGGGTGTCCGTTGTGTCCCAGGCCACAGCTCATCAGAACCGGGGGCCCGGTGACAAGGGCCGACGGAAAATTGGTTTAGACCTGTCACGGTCTTCGGGTGGGCCGGGTCATCCGTACCCACGGACGGGGGCCGGACGGAGTTCAGCAGGTGTAACGCCTTTCACACTCTGTGGCCCACATGATCGAACAGCTCGCTTCCGTCTCTCCCGGTGAGCAGATACGTCTGTGCCTCGCCCACGTGGAAGTACAGCCCGTGCAGCTCCAGCGCCCCGGCCCGCAGGGCACGCGCCACCGAGTCGTGGGCCCGCAGATGATCCAGCTGCTGGACCACGTTCGTCAGGCACAGCTGCTCGACCGCGTCCGCCGGCGCCCGCCCGGCCAGCCGGGCCCAGGGGCGGCCGTCGTCGGCCATTCGCTCCAGACTGGGCAGCCCGTGCCGCAGCCACCGCTTCAACGGAGTCTGCTCACCGCCGGGTTCGGAACCGAGCAGCGCCTGCATGGCCCCGCAACCGGAGTGCCCGCACACCGTGACGGACCGGACCTTCAGCACGTCCACCGCGTACTCGATGGCCGCCGCCACCGAGTCGTCCCCGCTCTTCTCGTCCGGCGGCGGCACCAGGTTTCCCACGTTCCGCACCACGAACAGGTCGCCCGGACCACTGGAGGTGATCATCGAGGTGACCAGCCGCGAGTCGGCGCACGTGAGGAACAACTGCGTCGGCTGCTGCCCTTCTCGGGCCAGCCGCGCCAACTCCCCGCGCACCAGCGGGGCGGTGTTCCGCTGGAAGGCGCTGATACCGCGGACCAGTTGGTGGGCGTGGACGGGTGTGCCGCCGTGCGCGGTGGCACCCGGGGGTGTGGTTCCTCCGGTCGTGGCTGTGGTTGTGGCTGTGGCGGGGGGTGTGGCTGTGGAGGTGGCGGGGGCGAGAGGGCCGGATCCAAGGTCGCCGGATCGAGGATCGCCGGATCGAGGGTCCCCGGGTCCGGGGTCGTGGGACCCGGTGGCGCTGCACTGATGGTTGCGCCAGGGCGTCCAGGGGCGGCAGCGGCAGTCGGCGCTGGTGCCGGTCTGGGCCGGGGCCGTGGCTCCCGTGCCGAGTCTGCGGCCGGTCAGCTCGACGGTGCCGCCCTGTGCGGTGTGGGTCTTCTGCCAGTCCTGCAGGGCCTCGTACGCCGCGTGGTCCATGAAGGAACCGTCCAGCTCGACCACGACGGGTGTGCCGTGGGGCACGAGATGCAGGGCCCGGCTGAGCCGTGGCACCGCGAGGAACGTCAACTGGCCTCGCACGTGTACGTGATGGACTCCTTCCTGCTCGTGGTGGGTGATGCGGGTGTGGGTGAGACGGTTGAGGGCGACGGCGACGGCCACCGCGATTCCCAGCGTCACGCCCTCCAGGACGCCCAGGAACACCACACCGAGGGTGGTGACGGCGTACACCAGCACCTCTCGGTGGCGGGTCACCGTACGAATGTGGTGCAGGGACACCATCTGGATGCCGACGGCCATCACCAGGGCGGCGAGCGAGGCGAGCGGGATGAGCTCCAGGATCGGGACCATCAGCAGCGCGGCGATCACTACGAGAACGCCGTGCAGCATCGTGGAGTTCCGGCTGACGGCACCCGATTGGACATTCGCCGAACTGCGCACGGCCACCCCCGCGACGGGCAGTCCGCCGAGCGCGCCGGAGACGATGTTGGCGGCTCCCTGACCGAGCAGCTCGCGGTCGAGGTCGGAGCGGCCGACGCGCGGGGCGCGGCCCGTGGGCGAGGAGATCAGGTCGGAGCGGGAGGCGATGAGCTTGTCGACGGCGACCGCGCCGAGCAGCGACTGCACGCTGCACACGAGGGTGATGGTGAGGACGGCCGCCGCGACACCGAGCGCCGGACCCTCGGGCAGCCCGGCCAGGGCGTGGCTGCGCCAGGAGGGGAGGTCGACCCTGGGGAGGGTGAGGCCGGCGAGGGACGCCGCCGCCGTGGCGCCGGCGACCGCGACGAGGGCGGCGGGCACCTTGCGCAGCAGCCTGCCCGCCCGGCCGGGGATCCGTGGCCAGAGCAGCAGCAGGCTCAGGGTCAGGGTGCTCACGGCGACGGCTGCGGGCTGCAGCCCGGCCAGCTGGGCGGGCAGGGCGCGGAGGTTGTCCAGGACGGAGCTCTGCGGGGTGCCGCCGAGGACGATGTGCAGCTGGGCGACGGCGATGGTGACGCCGATGCCGGCGAGCATGCCGTGCACGATGGCGGGGCTGACGGCGAGCGCGGTGCGGGCCACGCGCAGGCAGCCGAGGCCCAGTTGGGCGAGTCCGGCGAGGACGGTGACGGCACAGGTCGTCCGCCAGCCGTAGCGCTGGATGAGGTCGGCCGTGACCACGGTGAGCCCGGCGGCGGGGCCGCTGACCTGGAGCGGGCAGCCGCCGACGCAACCGGCGACGATTCCGCCGACGGCGGCGGCGACGAGGCCGGCCTGGAGGGGGGCTCCGGTGGCCAGGGCGATGCCCAGGGACAGGGGGAGGGCGATCAGGAAGACCGCGATCGAGGCGGACACGTCGGTGCCCGCGATACGGAAGCGGCGGTTCGGGCCCGACGGGGGGCTGTGGGGTGGGTGGGTGCGCTGGGTGCGCGTCGAGTCGGACGTACGAGTGGGGACGCAGGCTGACATGTTCCCGTCTCCTCCGGGGCAGCGCGGTCGCGGAAATGGTGGTCCCCCGTCGATGGCGGGGGCGGTCGCGGCCGTGGGTCACGGCGTACAGCGGCGGGATGAAAAATCAACGCTCGGTAAAACGATCGTAATGCAGAGTAAAGGTCAGGCATGGATTTATGTGGCAAATAGGGCAATGAATCACCCTCTCGGATGAAGTGAGCATTTCATCGGCTTGTCGTATTAATTCCCTTTCGGTCCCGTGCGATCTTGACCGCGCTGCCGGCTCGCCCCGGCACGCACCGACAGAACGCCCTCGTCGGCGTGGGCCGAGAGAAGGAAGAAGGTGGGCGGAACATGACCGCCACCCAGAGAATCGCCGCGGCCGTCGTGGTCGCCGCGACGGCCGCCGCATCACTAGCCGGTTGTGCGACGGGAACCGGCGCCTCGAAGTCGGGAACGCAGGCTCCGCGCAAGGGCGCCCCCGCGCCCAAGCACGTGGTCCGGCTGATCGGCGACGGCTCCACCGCGTACACCGGACCGCAGCCGCATCTGCCCAGACCCGAGCGCCTGAAGCCCGGTCAGAAGCCCCCGCAGTTCGTGGTGTTCTCCTGGGACGGCGCCGGAGAGGACAGTCAGAAGCTGTTCTCCCACTTCCGCAAGGTGTCCAAGGCCAACCACGCGACCATGACGTACTTCCTCAGCGGCGTGTACATGCTGCCGGAGGAGAAGGCCGACCTGTACCGGCCCCCGCAGCACTCGCCGGGCCGCTCCGACATCGGCTTCAACGACGAGCAGGGCGTCGCCGACACCGTGCGGCAGCTGCGCCTGGCGTGGCTGGAGGGCAACGAGATCGGCACCCACTTCAACGGCCACTTCTGCGGCAAGAACGGCGGCGTCGGCGAGTGGTCGCCGGCGGAGTGGCGGGACGAAATCGCCCAGGCCAAGCGGTTCGTGAAGACCTGGAAGACCAACACCGGCCTGACGAAGGCGGCCCCGCTGCCCTTCGACTACGACCAGGAGCTGATCGGCGCCCGCACCCCCTGCCTCGAGGGCCAGAAGAACTTCATGCGGGCGGCGAGCCGATTGGGCTTCCGCTACGACACCAGCGGCGTCAACCAGCAGGTCTGGCCCCGCAAACGGATGGGCCTGTGGGATCTGTCGATGCAGCTCGTGCCCTTCCCCGGACACAACTACGAGCAGCTCACCATGGACTACAACTTCATGGTCAACCAGTCCGGCACCAAGACCCAGGGCGACCCCGCCAAGCGCGCGTACTGGGGCGAGCAGATGCGCGACGGTCTGCTCCGGGGCTTCCACCGCGCCTACAACGGCAACCGCGCTCCGCTGATCATCGGCAACCACTTCGAGTCCTGGAACGGCGGAACGTACATGCGCGCCGTCGACGAGGTCGTCGAGACCGTCTGCAACCAGCCGGACGTGCGCTGTGTGTCGTTCCGTCAGCTGGCCGACTGGCTGGAGGCCCAGGACCCGACGACCCTGAGCAGGCTGCGCTCGCTGGACGTCGGCGAGCCCCCGAAGCAGGGCTGGGCGTCCTTCCTGTCCGACCGGCCCGCCCCGGCCCCCAAGGGCGTACCGGGCGCACCGGCGGCCCGGCGGTAGCCGCCGGCCGGGTGTTCTAGACGGCGGCGGCCACGCTCTCGCCGAGCACGAAGTCGGGGTCGACCTGTGCCGCCAGGTCGGCCCCGGTGCGTTCGTTGCCCCAGGACTGGGCGTTCTTCAGGTGGAAGTGCACCATCTGGCGTGTGTAGCGGTCCCAGTCGCGCCGCTCGTAGGCGGTGTCGACGGTCGTCCGCAACAGGCGCAGGGCGTCACGGTCGGCCGCGTCCAGGAGGTCGAACCGGGGCGGCCGGCCCTTCTCCATGGCGCGCACCCAGTCCGAGTGCCCGACCGTGACGAGCAGGTCGTCGCCGACCTCGGCGCGGAGGAAGTCGATGTCGTCCTGCCCTTGCACCTTGTTGCCGACGACCTTCAGCTCGATGCCGAAGCCGCGGGCGTACTCCCTGTACTGGCGGTAGACGGAGACCCCCTTCCGGGTCGGCTCGGCGACGAGGAACGTGACGTCGAAGCGGGTGAACATGCCGGAGGCGAAGGAGTCCGAGCCCGCCGTCATGTCGACCACGACATATTCGTCACGGCCGTCCACCAGATGGTTCAGGCACAGCTCCACCGCTCCCGTCTTGGAGTGGTAGCAGGCGACCCCCAGGTCGGCGTCCGTGAAGGGGCCGGTGACCATCAAACGGACGGCGCCGCCGTCGAGTTCCACCGGCCGCACGCAGGCTTCGTAGACCGGATTGTCCTCGCACACCCGGAGCAGCCGCGAGCCCCGGCCGGGCGGGGTCGTCTTGATCATCGTCTCGGAGGAGGTGATGCGCGGGTTGGAGCCGCGCAGATGGTCCTTGATCAACGGAAGGTGCTCGCCCAGCGCGGGCAGGGCGGCGGCCTCCGTCTCGTCGAGGCCGAGGGCGGGTCCCAGATGCTGGTTGATGTCGGCGTCCACGGCGAGCACAGGGGCGCCGAGCGCGGCGAGATGGCGGATGAACAGTGACGACAGCGTGGTCTTGCCGCTGCCGCCCTTCCCGACGAAAGCAATTTTCATGTTCACCAAGAGTAGTGCGACGATAGCTGTGCGTGGCGGCGGCGCGTGAAGAAGACCACTCCTTCGAGGGGTGTGGCCCTTGGGTGCGTAATGTCGTACTCATGAGTACGACAGGCGCGTCCGCCGATCCGCTCGCGGCCCTGGGCTCGTTGCCCGGTGTGGCCGAGTCCGTGGAGTCCGTGCGCAAGGCCGTGGACCGGGTCTACGGACACCGGGTCATGCGGCGCCGCAGCAACGCGATCACCTCCGAGGCCGCCCTGCGCGGCGCCCGTGGCTCGGCGGCGCTGTCCGGCGCCGACTGGGCCCTGGAGGAGGTGCGCCGGCGCAGCGACTTCGGCGTCGACGACGAGGCGAGGGTCATGGGTGCCGCCCTCCGGCTGACCGCCGAGGCGGGACAGCTGCTGTCCATCTGGCGGCAGTCGCCGCTGCGCGTGCTGGCGCGGCTGCATCTGGTGGCCGCGGCGGGCGGCGGCGACGAGGTCGGACGGCCGCGGCAGGCCGGAGAGCCGGTCGACGAACCGCTCGTCGAGCTGCCGCTGCCCGGAGCCGGCGAAGTGGCCGGCCGGCTGGACGGGCTCTCCGAGCTGATCATCGCGGGGAGCTCGGCGCCCGCCCTGGTGACGGCCGCCGTGGTGCACGGCGAGCTGCTCGCCCTGCGCCCGTTCACCTCGCGCAACGGCCTGGTCGCCCGCGCCGCGGAGCGCATCGTGCTGATCGGCAGCGGCCTCGACCCCAAGTCGGTCTGCCCGGCCGAGGTGGGCCACGCGGAACTGGGCCGCGCGGCCTATCTGGCGGCTCTGGACGGCTATGTGTCCGGCACTCCGGAGGGCATGGCGGCCTGGATCACCCACTGCGGCAGGGCGATCGAGCTGGGCGCCCGTGAGTCGACGGCGGTGTGCGAGGCGCTGCAGCGCGGGGCGGCATAGAGGCGGGAAAAACCCCCGTACAAGGGTTGCGGCGGTACGAGGATTCGTACCGCCGCTGGCATGTTCACCGGGTTACCAAGCGTCCTCGATATGTTGCCCATCAGGCCGGGATCTTTGCCCGTGACCTGGTGCGGCTGGCCCGTAATCGACGGGTCGACGTCGCGTGGGTGCTCGATGTTCATGCATCGGTCCGTGGGGCCAAATGCGTTTTTAAGGTGATCCTTTCGGATGTCCTTGGTCTCGCGGGCCGTTGAGTCCTTTCTACTCCAGGACCAGGGCAAGCGGAACCCCCGCCGCCAGTTCTTTACTTTTGCAGCCAAATAGGTTTGAAACGGTCTTCGCAGCTCAGGCGGTCGCCGCCCGGCGCCGGCTCGCGTACCAGACCAGGCCCGCCGTCGCCGCCGCCGCGCCTATGGCGGCCGCCGCCACGAGCGCCGGGCGCGGCGGTACGGAGAACGAGGGGATCCGCTGCTTGAGCCGGACGGGCCGGTGGAAGTCGAGGATCGGCCACCCGCGCGCGACGGCCTCGCGCCGCAGCGCGCGGTCGGGGTTCACGGCGTGCGGACGGCCCACCGCCTGGAGCATCGGCAGATCGGTCGCCGAGTCGCTGTAGGCGAAACAGCGCTCCAGGTCGTACCCCTCCGAAGCGGCCAGCTCCTTGATCGCCTCCGCCTTCGTCGGACCGTAGGCGTAGTACTCCACCTCGCCGGTGTAGCAGCCGTCCTCGCCGACCACCATCCGGGTGGCCACCACGCGGTCCGCGCCCAGCAGCTCACCGATCGGCTCGACCACCTCGGCACCCGACGTGGACACGATCACGACATCGCGGCCGGCCGTGTGGTGCTCCTCGATGAGGGAGGCCGCCTCGTCGTAGATGAGCGGGTCGATCAGGTCGTGCAGGGTCTCGGCGACGATCTCCTTCACCTGCTGCACGTTCCAGCCGCGCACCATCCCGGACAGGTACTTGCGAGTCCGTTCCATCTGGTCGTGGTCCATACCGCCCACGAGGAAGACGAACTGGGCGTACGCCGTCCGCAAGGCGGCCCTGCGGTTGATCAGCCCGCCCTGGTAGAAGGACTTGCTGAAGGTGAGCGTGCTCGACTTCGCAATGACCGTCTTGTCCAGGTCAAAGAAGGCGGCTGTGCGGGGCAAGGAGTGGTTTTCCACAACCAAGAGCATAGGGGCAGCCCATTCGGCGTAAGGTGGGCGCGTGGGTTTGCCTGAGAGGGCTCTCGGGTACACCATGGAAGTCACGGATCGTTCGCGACCGTGCTAACCCGGTCCGGCTCCTCCCCCCCCCCCGAGTCGGCCGTGGAGACGACCCCCGCTCTCCCCCCCGGCGGGGGTCGTCGCATGTCCGGGTGCGTTTTCCCCTTCTCCCCGCGGTATGACCGCGACCGTGAGGCGGCTCAGGCCGCCTCTTCGGCATGTCCGTGATCCGTCACGTTGGGTAGTCGTCGGACTGCTCTGCGGGAGTCGCACAGGAGACGGGTGGCCATCACCGGTATGGGTGACGGCGATTTCCACAACCGGCCGCCCGTCCACAGTTTTCCACCAAGATCCACAAGATTTCCGGGTTCGTCGCACCGTGATTCCGACGCGTCCGCTCGGGCCGGGAGTTCATGGCCGGTTCCGTTTGCCGGGTGCACGCGGCCGGTTTCTGTCGGCCGTTCCTATGGAGGCCGGTTGTCCGGTTCTTCACACGTTTGGGAATCGCGGGGCCATAGGGGCCGCGCGACCCGCGACAAAGGGGGACGAAAACCATGGCCGGAGCCGTCACACACGACCCGCCGCCCGCCGCTTCCCACCCGCAGGGCAAACCACTGATCGTCACCGAGGACGCCGACCTCCTCGACGACCTGCTGCGCCTGTGCGCCGCGGCGGGCGCCACCCCGGAGGTGCACCCCTCGGTGCCGGAGCGCCGCGGCAGCTGGGAGACCGCGCCGCTCGTCCTCGTCGGCGACGACGCCGCCCGCCGGGTGCGCGGAGCCACCCGCAGACGCGGGGTGGTCCTCGTCGGACGCGACCAGGACGACTCCGGGGTCTGGCAGCGCGCCGTCGAGATCGGCGCCGACCACGTCCTGATGCTGCCCGACGGCGAACAGTGGCTGGTCGACCGGATCGCCGACGTCGCCGAGGGCGTCGGTCGGCCCGCGCTCACCGTCGGCGTCATCGGCGGCCGCGGAGGCGCCGGAGCGTCCACGCTCGCATGCGCCCTCGCCGTCACCTCCGCGCGCGAGGGCCTGCGCACCCTCCTGGTGGACGCCGATCCGCTCGGTGGCGGACTCGACGTACTGCTCGGCGGGGAGACGACCGAGGGGCTGCGCTGGCCCGCCTTCGCCGCCTCACGCGGGCGCGTCGGCGGCGGCGCCCTGGAGGAGTCCCTGCCCGAACTGCACGCGCTTCGCGTCCTCAGCTGGGACCGCGGCGACTGCGTGGCCGTGCCACCGCAGGCCGTGCGCGCGGTCCTCGCCGCCGCCCGCCGCCGGGGCGGCACGGTCGTCGTGGACCTGCCCCGCCGCATCGACGACGGGGTCGCCGAGGCCCTCGCCCAGGTAGACCTCGGGCTCCTCGTGGTCCCCGCCGAACTGCGCGCCGTCGCGGCCGCCGGCCGGGTGGCCGCCGCGGCCGGGATGGTCCTGCGCGACCTCAGAGTGGCGGTACGGGGCCCGTACGCACCCGGTCTCGACGACCGTGAGGTGGCCACCCTGCTCCGGCTGCCCCTGGCCGGAGTGGTGCCCGTCGAACAGGCGCTGCTCCGCCCGGACGGCGGCAAGGCACCCCCGGGCGCCGCCGCGCGCGGGCCCCTCGCCCGCTTCTGCAAGCAGTTCTGGGAGCGGGCGCTCATCGAGGCGGGTGGCTCGTGAGCACGGGACCGGCGCTGGAGGGCGCACTGCTGGACGGCGTACGGCAGTGGCTCGCCGCGAGCGGGGCCGAGCCCACGCCCGCCCGCGTGGCGCAGGCCCTGCGGGAACAGGGGCGGGTGCTCGGGGACGCCGAGGTGCTCGGGGCGGCCGAGCAACTGCGCTCCGAGCTGATCGGCAGCGGGCCCCTCGAGCCGCTGCTCGCCGACCCCTCGGTGACCGACGTGCTGGTGTCCGCCCCGGACCGGGTCTGGGTCGACCGGGGCGGCGGTCTGGAGCTGACCGCCGTCTCCTTCCCGGACGCCGCGGCCGTACGACGCCTCGCGCAGCGCCTGGCCGCGGTGGCCGGACGGCGCCTGGACGACGCCCGGCCCTGGGCCGACGCCCGGCTGCCCGACGGGACCAGGCTGCACGCCGTGCTGCCCCCGGTGGCCGTCGGCTGCACCTGTCTGGCGCTGCGGGTGGTACGGCCGCGGGCGTTCACGCTCGACGAACTCGTCGCCGCGGGCACCGTGCCGCCGGGCGGCGACCGGATCCTGCGGGCCCTGCTCGAAGCACGGCTGTCCTTCCTGGTCAGCGGGGGCACCGGCAGCGGCAAGACGACCCTGCTGAGCGCACTGCTCGGCCTGGTCGGACCCGGGGAGCGGATCGTTCTCGCCGAGGACTCCGCGGAGCTGCGGCCGGACCACCCGCACGTGGTCCGCCTGGAGACCAGACCCGCCAATCAGGAGGGCGCCGGGCTCGTCACGCTCGAGGACCTGGTGCGGCAGGCCCTGCGGATGCGTCCGGACCGGCTCGTCGTGGGCGAGGTGCGCGGACCGGAGGTGGTCCACCTCCTGGCCGCGCTCAACACGGGCCACGAGGGCGGCTGCGGGACCGTCCACGCCAACGCCGCGGCCGACGTCCCCGCCCGGCTGGAGGCGCTGGGCACGGCGGCCGGACTCGACCGGGCCGCACTGCACAGCCAGCTGGCGGCCGCGCTCTCGGTGGTCCTCCACCTCGTCCGCGACCCGGCCGGACGGCGCCGGATCGCCGAGGTGCACGTGCTGGAGCGGGACCCGACGGGGCTGGTGCGGACGGTACCGGCACTGCGCTGGCAGCCGGACGCCTTCGCGTACGAGCGGGGGTGGGGACGGCTGCGGGAGCTGCTGGGTGGTGAGGAGAGCGGGGCGGGTGCGGGAGTCGGGCTGTGAAGGGAGCGCCGGGTGAGCGAGGGAGCCGGGATGGGCCAAAGGAGTGGTTCGGGCGGGGGCGGCGGTGCGGGCGGCAGGAGCGGGGCGGGCGAGGGAAGTCGGGCGGGTGAAGGGAGCCGGGTGGGTGAGGTACGTGATGGGTGAGGTGTCGACGGCGGCGGCTGTTGCCTGTGCCGGGGCGGCTGTGTGGCTGTGGGGCGGGCCGTACTCCGGTGGTCGGCGGGCGCAGTTGCTGCTCGCCGGGGGCGGGGTGGTCGGCAGCGGTCCGCCGGCCTGGCAGGACCTGGCCCGCGAACTGCGGAGGCTGCGCCGGCGATGGCGGCCCGAGTGGTGGGCGCCGGTCGTGGGGGCGGTCCTTGCGGTGCTGGGAGCCTCGCTGCTGCCGGTCGTCGTGGGGGCCGCCGTGGTCCCCCTGCTGCGCCGGATGCGGCGCGCCGCCGAGGCCCGCCGGGCCGGGGAACGCCGGGCAGACGCCGTGATCGCGCTGTGCGCGGCGATCGCCGGGGAGGTGCGGGCCGGACGGCAGCCCGGGGAGGCGTTGCAGCGGGCGGCGCGGGACTCCGGCGGGCTGGGTGAGGCCCGGGCGGCGGTGCTGGCGGCGGCGCGGTTCGGCGGGGACGTGCCCCGGGCGCTCGCGGTCGCCGCACGACAACCCGGTGCCGGCGGACTGCTGGGGTTGGCGGCGTGCTGGCGGGTGGCCGTCGACCAGGGGGCCGGCCTCGCGGCGGGACTCGATCGCCTGGAGGGGGCGTTGCGCGCGGAGCGCGACCAACGGGCGGACCTGAGAGCCCAGTTGGCGGGACCGCGCGCCACCGCGGTGATGCTGGCCTGCTTGCCGGCCCTGGGACTCCTCCTGGGCGGCGCGCTCGGCGCCGACCCGCTGCAGGTGCTGTTCCACACCTTGTCCGGGCTGAGCTGCCTGCTCGTCGGGGGGCTGCTGGAGGGCGCCGGGGTGTGGTGGGTGCTGTGGATCGTACGGAACGCGGAGAGGGCGTGAGAGGGCGTGAGAGAGGGCGTGCGGTCGAACGTGTGGCGGGTGACGAGGAGGGAGGCGTGATGAGTGCGGAAGTTGTCCACAGGCTGGGGGTGGCCGTGGGGATCGTGACGGTCCTCGGGTGGCCGGTGTGGTGGCTGGCGAGGGTGCGGCGCGCCCGTAAGGCCCGAGGGCGGGCGGCCGGGCTGCTGGGGCGGCAGCGGGCACCTGACGTCTCGCGCGCGGCGGGGATGCGGGATGCCGTGGCGACCTGGCTGCCGGCGATGGCGGTCGCGGGCGCCGGATGGCTGCTGATCGGCGGTGTCGTGGGGGCCGTGGCCGGGGTGACCGGCGCGGTCGGGCTGTGGCGGTGGCGGAGTCGGCAGCGGGCGGCGGGAGCCGTGAGTGAGGCCGACGCGCGGCTCGCCGCCGGACAACTCCCCCTCGCCGCAGATCTGCTGGCCGCCTGTATCGCGGCGGGCGCCGCCCCGGTGATCGCCGCGCAGGCCGTGGGCGAGGCCCTGGGCGGGCTGGTGGGGGAAGGGCTGGCGCGCGGTGCCGCCGAGGTACGGCTGGGCGGCGAACCGGCCACGGCATGGCGGAGGTTGGCCTGTGCGCCGGGTGCGGCGGCCCTGGCGCGGCTGTTGGAACAGGCCGGCGTGACGGGGATTCCCGCGGCCGGACCCGTGGCCCGGCTCGCCGGGGAAGCGCGTGCCGAGTGGACCCGGGCCGCGACGGCCAGGGCCCGTCGCGCCGGTGTCCTGGTCGCCGCGCCGGTGGGGTTGTGCTTCCTGCCCGCCTTCATCGCGGTCGGTGTCGTACCGGTCGTGATCGGGCTCGCGGGCGGGGTGATGGGAGGAGGCGGCGGATGACGGGGTGCTGAACCGGCGCCGAGGGCGCCGGGCAGGGACGACGGCGGATCGAACAGTCAGAGGCCGACAGGGCCGAACCTTACGGGGGTTGAGATGTACAAGGCGGTACGGGCGCGACTGCGTGCCCTGGTGTGCGGGATGCGGGGAGCGCGGAAGGACGCCGGAATGGTGACGTCCGAGTACGCGATGGGGATCGTGGCGGCCGTGGGGTTCGCCGTGCTCCTCTACCAGGTGGTGACGAGCGACGCCGTCAGCACGCAGTTGCAGGACATCGTGAGGCGGGCGCTCAGTGGGGCGATGTGAGCGGCGGCGGCTCGGTGGGGACCGGGGTTTCGTGACGGCGGAGTCGGCCGTGGTGCTGCCGGTGCTGGTGGTGTTCGCGATGGCGCTGGTGTGGGGGCTGCTCGTGGTGGCGGCTCGGATCCAGTGTGTTGACGCGGCCAGGACCGGCGCCCGCGCGGCGGCCCGGCAGGACCCCACCGAGGCGGTCGTCGAACTGGCCCGTGCGGCGGCACCGAGCGGGGCACGGGTGACGGTCGACAGGGAGGGCGATCAGGTGCGTGTGGTGGTCGTGGCGAGTCCGCCGCTGCTGCGGGGGCTGCCCTTCGAGGTACGGGAGGAGGCGGTGGCGGCGGCCGAGGAGGCCGTGGGGGCCGCTGGGGCCGGCGGGGACAGCGGGGGAGGTGGGCCGTGAAGGCGGCCCGTGTCGTCGGGGCGTGGCTGCGGCGGAGAGGCGACCGGGGCTCGGCCACGGTGTGGAGTCTCGGGGCGATCGCGGTGCTGTGCGTGGTCTTCGGTGTCGTGCTGGCCCTGGGGCAGGCCGTGGTGGTCCGGCACCGGGCCGCCGGGGGCGCGGATCTCGCGGCGCTCGCGGCGGCGGACCACTGGTCGGACGGCGCGGACCGGGCCTGCGCCCGGGCGGGCCGGGTGGCGCGGGCACAGGGCGCGCGGCTGGTGCGCTGCGCGGTCGCTGGCGAGATCTCGGACGTGACCGCGGCAGCGGGCCAGGGGCCCTTCACGGCCGAGGTCAGGGCACGTGCGGGCCCTCCGGGGCCGGTATCGCCGCCCCCGGCCCCGCTTCCGCCGTCTGAGGCCCAGGCTCCTGAGGGCCGGGTCGCTGAGGGGCGGGTCCCTGAGGGGCGGGTCCCTGAGCCCCAGGCTCCTGAGGGACAGCCCCTTGAGGGGCAGACCGCTGAAGGCCAGGCCCGGATTCCGCCTCGTGCGGAGCCTCCTCCGGCACTCCCCGGAGCAGTTCCGTGAGGAGCCGCACCGCCCCCCTCTTGTGCAGTGGTTCGTTGCCGTTGCCGCACTTGGGGGACTGGATGCAGGAGGGGCAGCCGGCGTCGCACTCGCAGGCGGCGATGGCCTCGCGGGTGGCGGTGAGCCAGGCGCGGGCGGTGTGGAAGGCGCGCTCGGCGAAGCCCGCGCCGCCGGGATGGCCGTCGTAGACGAAGACCGTCGGCAGGAGCGTGTCGGGGTGCAGCGGGACCGACACGCCGCCGATGTCCCAGCGGTCGCAGGTCGCGAAGAGCGGGAGGAGGCCGATGGAGGCGTGTTCGGCGGCGTGCAGGGCGCCGCCGAGGATCTCGGGGTTGATGCGGGCGGCGTCGAGCTGGTCCTCGGTGACCGTCCACCACACCGCGCGGGTGCGCAGGGTGCGGGGAGGGAGGTCGAGCTTCGACTCGCCCAGGACTTCACCGGTGATGACGCGTCGGCGCAGGAAGGAGACGACCTGGTTGGTGACTTCGACGGAGCCGTAGCACAACCGGCCCCGGCCCCAGGGGATTTCGGTGTCCGTCTCCAGGACGGCGATGGAGGTGGTGTCGCGGGCGACGGTCGTGTAGGGCGGGGCGGCCTCCTCGACCAGGGCGACCGAGTCGTCCAGGTCCAGGGAGCGGACGAGGTAGGTACGGCCTTGGTGGAGGTGGACGGCGCCCTCGTGGACGGTGGTGTGGGCGGCGCCCGCGTCGACCGTGCCGAGCAGCCGGCCCGTGCCCTCCTCGACGATCTGCACCGGCCGTCCGCCCTCGCCGCGGATGTCGGTGAGGTCGGCGGCGCGTTCCCGGCGCGTCCAGTGCCAGGCCTTCGTGCGGCGGCGCAGCAGCCTGGCGGCCTCCAGCTGGGGCAGCAGGGCCTCGGTCTCCGGGCCGAACAGCGCCAGGTCCTCCTCCGTCAGCGGGAGTTCCGCGGCGGCGGCGCACAGGTGCGGGGCGAGGACGTAGGGGTTGTCGGGGTCGAGGACCGTCGACTCCACCGGGCGGTCGAAGAGAGCCTCCGGGTGGTGGACGAGGAAGGTGTCCAGCGGGTCGTCGCGGGCGACCAGCACCGCCAGCGCGCCCTGCCCGGACCGCCCGGCCCGGCCGGCCTGCTGCCAGAGGGAGGCGCGGGTGCCCGGGTAGCCGGCGATCAGGACGGCGTCGAGGCCGGAGACGTCGATGCCCAGTTCGAGGGCGGTGGTGGCGGCGAGGCCGAGGAGCTCGCCGGAGTGGAGGGCCTGTTCGAGGGCGCGGCGTTCCTCGGGCAGATAGCCGCCCCGGTACGCCGCGACACGCCGGGCGAGCGAGCGGTCGACCTCGGCGAGCCGTTCCTGGGCGATCACCGAGATCAGCTCGGCGCCGCGCCGGGAGCGGATGAAGGCGACCGTGCGCACGCCCTGGACGGCGAGGTCGGTGAGGAGCTCGGCGGTCTCGGCGGTGGCGGTACGCCGGACGGGGGCGCCCTTCTCGCCCTGGAGCTCGGTGAGCGGCGGCTCCCAGAGGGCGAACACCAGTTCACCTCGGGGTGAGGCGTCGTCGGCGACCTCCACCACCGGAAGGCCGGTGAGGCGGCCGGCCGCGACCGCTGGCTCGGCGGCGGTCGCGGAGGCCAGCAGGAAGACCGGGGAGGCGCCGTAGCGGGCGCACAGGCGGCGCAGCCTGCGCAGCACCTGGGCGACGTGGGAGCCGAAGACGCCGCGGTAGGTGTGGCACTCGTCGACGACGACGTACTTCAGCGACTTCAGGAAGGAGGACCAGCGGGGGTGGGACGGGAGAATGCCCCGGTGCAGCATGTCCGGGTTGGTCAGGACGTAGTTGGCGTACTGACGGATCCACTCGCGTTCCTCGAACGGCGTGTCGCCGTCGTACACGGCCGGACGCACCGCGTTGCCGAGCGGTTGTGAGAGTTCTTTCACAGACCGGCGCTGATCGGCGGCGAGGGCCTTGGTGGGGGCGAGGTACAGGGCGGTCGCGCCGCGTCCGTTCGGGGCCTCGGAGCCGTCCAGAAGGGTGGACAGCACCGGCACGAGATAGGCCAGGGACTTGCCGGAGGCGGTGCCCGTGGCGACGACCACCGAGTCGCCGTCCAGGGCGTGCTCGGCGGCGAGGGCCTGGTGGGCCCAGGGGTGGGCGATTCCGCAGGCCTGGACCGCCGCGATCACCTCCGGGCGAATCCGGTCGGGCCAGACTGCATGGCGGCCCTCACGCGGGGGCAAGTGCTCCGTATGAGTGATGCGCGAAGCCCGGCTCGGGCCCGGGGCGAGCCGGTCCAGGAGCGCGCCCGGCGACAGGCGGGGCGCGGGCTGTGCCGAGGATCGATCGGATCGGTGATTCTTGGCCATCGGCACCGAGTGTGTCACTGGCGTGACGGACAATGGAGCCAAGGCGTCGTGCACGCCTGCCGGTAAGTGATTGAATGCCATCGCGGCTGGCGAACCGTCCAGGGGGCTCTGCCGAGGTGTCCCGAGGGGCGACCGCTCGATAGCAAGGTGCTGGAGGATCCGTGGACCTGTCCCTGTCGACCGAGACCGTCGGCGATCGCACGATCGTCAAGGTCGGTGGCGAAATCGACGTATATACCGCGCCCAAGCTGCGCGAGCAGCTGGTCGAGCTGGTGAACGACGGGAATTTCCACCTCGTCGTGGACATGGAGGGCGTGGACTTCCTCGACTCCACCGGGCTCGGCGTACTGGTCGGCGGCCTGAAGCGTGTGCGTGCCCACGAGGGCTCGCTGCGCCTGGTCTGCAACCAGGAGCGCATTCTGAAGATCTTCCGCATCACCGGCCTGACCAAGGTGTTCCCGATTCACACCTCGGTCGAGGACGCGGTCGCGGCCACCGACTGACCTGTCCGTCCGGGTCCGGTGACCCGGACGGCCCAGTTGTACACCGGGGGACCGGGCTTTTCGGCAGCCCGGCCCCCCAACAGCACGCCCGAGTTCCGAGGGGGACGTATGGCCACCGTTGAACTCCGCTTCAGCGCGCTGCCCGAGCACGTCAGGACCGCCCGACTGGTGGCGGCAGCGGTGGCGCGCAGGGCCGGAGTGGACGAGGCCGTCCTCGACGAGGTGCGGCTCGCCGTGGGCGAGGCCTGCACCCGCGCCGTCGGCCTTCACCAGAGTGGCGGTATCACCGCTCCGGTGAAGGTGGCGCTGATCGAGGAGGAGAAGCAGTTCTCCATCGAGGTCGGCGACGAGGCGCCGCGCTCCGCCCCCGGCGACCGGGTTCCCGGCTCCGGCGCGGACGACGTGGACGCCGAGGAGGACGAGATGGGCCTCGCGGTCATCAGCGGCCTCGTCGACGACGTGGAGGTCACCGCCGGTGAGAACGGCGGTCTGATCCGTATGACCTGGCCGAGGACACCGGCCGCGGCGACGGTCACCTGACCCCGCTCCCGCCGTATCCGTACCGAAGGGCCCCACTCCGGTGGGGCCCTTTGGCATGCGCCCACCCGGGTACTCGTGCTTACAGTTGTCCCAGCCGTTCCAGGAAGTGAATCTTGAGTCGAGTAATCACTTCCTGGATTTCGTGAATCAATTCACGATCAATGGCCCCGTTGAATGATCGTTCAATGACTGTTCAATGATCGGCGAATGCCTCGAAGGCATTACTGGACGTGTAGGCGAATTCTGTTTACCGCACACTGTTTTGATCAGGTTCCGGTACCTACAATCCGTCCACAATCTTGAGCTCAGCCCAAGCGTCAAGGAGGACGAATGGCGGGGCTTTCTACCCCTCATCGGTTGGACCATCCGACAACCTTCGCGGCCGCAGTGCTGACCGACGGCAACCGCCTCCTCGTGGTGGTCATCGGGCTCGTCGCCCTGGCCGCACTCGTGGTCGCGGGCGTCCTGCTGCGCCAGGTGCTCGCGGCCGGCGACGGCACCGACAGCATGAAGAAGATCGCGGCAGCGGTCCAGGAAGGCGCCAACGCGTATCTGGCCCGGCAGTTGCGCACCCTCGGCGTATTCGCCGTCGTGGTGTTCTTCCTGTTGATGTTGCTGCCTGCGGACGACTGGAATCAGCGCGCCGGACGATCATTGTTCTTCTTGATCGGCGCCGCGTTCTCGGCAGCCACCGGATATATCGGCATGTGGCTCGCGGTGCGCAGCAATGTGCGGGTCGCCGCGGCGGCCCGTGAAGCCACCCCGGGGCCCGGCGAACCGGAAAAGGATCTCACCGCCGTCTCGCACAAGGCGATGAAGATCGCATTTCGCACGGGCGGCGTAGTCGGCATGTTCACGGTGGGGCTCGGGCTCTTCGGCGCCTCCTGCGTGGTGCTGGTCTACGCGGCCGACGCGCCCAAGGTGCTGGAGGGCTTCGGCCTCGGCGCGGCCCTCATCGCGATGTTCATGAGGGTCGGCGGCGGCATCTTCACCAAGGCCGCCGACGTCGGCGCGGACCTGGTCGGCAAGGTCGAACAGGGCATTCCGGAGGACGATCCGCGCAATGCCGCGACCATCGCCGACAACGTGGGCGACAACGTCGGCGACTGCGCGGGCATGGCCGCCGACCTGTTCGAGTCGTACGCGGTGACCCTGGTCGCCGCGCTGATCCTCGGCAAGGCGGCCTTCGGCGACTTCGGGCTGGCGTTCCCGCTGCTCGTGCCCGCGATCGGCGTGCTCACGGCCATGGTCGGCATCTTCGCCGTCGCCCCGCGCCGCACCGACCGCAGTGGCATGTCCGCGATCAACCGGGGCTTCTTCGTCTCCGCGGCGATCTCGCTCGTGCTGGTGGCCGTCGCCGTCTTCGTCTACCTGCCCGGCACCTACGCCGACCTCGACGGCGTCACCGACCCGGCGATCACCGGCAGGGACGGCGACCCGCGCGTCCTCGCCCTCGTCGCGGTGGCGATCGGCATCCTGCTGGCCGCCGTCATCCAGCAGCTGACCGGCTACTTCACCGAGACGACCCGCCGCCCGGTCAGGGACATCGGCAAGACCTCCCTGACGGGCCCCGCCACGGTCGTCCTGGCCGGGATCTCCGTCGGTCTGGAATCGGCCGTCTACACCGCCCTGCTGATCGGCCTCGGCGTGTACGGGGCCTTCCTGCTCGGCGGTACGTCGATCATGCTGGCGCTGTTCGCGGTGGCGCTGGCCGGCACCGGCCTGCTCACCACGGTCGGCGTGATCGTCGCCATGGACACCTTCGGGCCGGTCTCCGACAACGCGCAGGGCATCGCCGAGATGTCGGGCGACGTCGAGGGAGCGGGCGCGCAGGTGCTCACCAACCTCGACGCGGTCGGCAACACCACCAAGGCCATCACCAAGGGCATCGCCATCGCCACCGCGGTCCTCGCGGCGTCGGCGCTCTTCGGGTCGTACCGTGACGCGATCACGACCGGCGCGGACGACGTCGGGGAGAAGCTCTCCGGGGCCGGGGCGCCGATGAGCCTGATGATGGACATCTCGCAGCCCAACAACCTGGTCGGCCTCATCGCGGGCGCGGCGGTCGTCTTCCTCTTCTCGGGGCTGGCGATCAACGCGGTCTCGCGGTCGGCGGGGTCGGTGGTGTTCGAGGTGCGGCGGCAGTTCCGCGAGCACCCCGGGATCATGGACCACACCGAGACACCGGAGTACGGCAAGGTCGTCGACATCTGCACCCGGGACGCCCTGCGCGAGCTGGCCACGCCCGGACTGCTCGCGGTCCTGGCGCCGATCTTCATCGGGTTCACGCTCGGTGTGGGCGCGCTGGGCGCGTACCTCGCGGGCGCGATCGGCGCGGGCACGCTCATGGCGGTCTTCCTCGCCAACTCCGGCGGCGCGTGGGACAACGCCAAGAAGCTCGTCGAGGACGGCCACCACGGCGGCAAGGGCAGCGAGGCCCACGCGGCCACGGTGATCGGCGACACCGTCGGCGACCCCTTCAAGGACACCGCCGGGCCCGCGATCAACCCGCTGCTCAAGGTCATGAACCTGGTGGCGCTGCTGATCGCGCCGGCCGTGATCAAGTTCAGTTACGGCGACGACAAGAGCATCGGGGTACGGATCCTGGTCGCGATCCTCGCGCTCGCGGTGATCGTCGGCGCGGTGTACGTCTCCAAGCGGCGCGGCATCGCCATGGGTGACGAGGAGAACGCCGACAGATCGTCCAAGTCGGCCGATCCCGCGGTGGTTTCGTAGACCGGCCGTCGGGGCCCAGCTCAAAGGGCGGGCGGGAGGCGCGTGTTGACGCGTCGCCCGCCCGCTGTGTTGGGCGTGTGCTTGGGCCGTGAGCCTTCTCTCTCTTGGTGCAAATGGCTTCAAACCCCTATGGATCGGATATTCGGCCTGGGGTTGTCGACCGGTGGGCGTGTATGTTCCGGGGCCGAGGGCCATGGAAGGGACCAAACCGGTGAACAAGAAGCTCGCGGCCGCACTGTCCGGCGGTGCGGTACTGGTACTGGCGCTGTCCGGATGCAGCAGCGACGACGGCAACAAGGAGCTCGACGCCTGGGCCAAGAACGTCTGCGACGCACTGCCGGCGCAGGACGCCAAGGTCGACGCCGCCAACGCCGCGATCAAGCAGGCCGCCACGGACAACAACGCCCCGGCGAACGTCCAGAAGACCGACTCGCAGGCGTTCCAGGACATGTCCGACGCGTACGCGGCACTCGCCCAGGCCGTCCAGAAGGCCGGTACGCCGCCCGGGGTCGAGGGGGGCGCGAAGAAGCAGAAGGACGCCGTCGCGGCGCTCAACACGCTCTCCACCTCCTACGCCGACCTGAAGAAGGCGGTCGACGCGCTGGACATCAAGGACCAGGCCAAGTTCGCCGACGGCCTCGCGGACATCGCCACCCAGCTCGGCACCCTCAGCCAGACCGGCAACACCGCGCTGAAGAACCTGGAGCAGGGCGACGTCAAGGACGCCATGGCCAAGCAGGACAGCTGCAAGAAGGTCGCCGCGTCGGCCTCGGCGCGAGCGACGACGGGCTGAGCACCGCACCCCGGGGCACGGCCGAGCGCCGCGCGGGCGCGGGCTGGGGCTCGTACGGCGCGGCTGAGGCCCGCGTTCGTATGGAGTGGGCTGAGGCCCGCGTTCGTACGGCGCGGCTGAGGCTCGCGTTCGTAAGGCGCGGGTTGGGGCCTGCGTGGCGTGGGCTGGGACTCGCGGAGTTCCTGTGCCGGTGGCCGGGCGAGGCCGGTGTGATGCCGGGTGAGGCCTGCGCGGCGAGACGCTGAGGCGTGGGGCGGTGGGCTGGGTCTGGGAGGCGACGGCTGGGTTTGGCTGACTCCGGCCGACTCCGGCCGGGCGCCGCGCCGCGGCCTGCAGCGGGGCCGGGGCCGCGCCGCGGCCCGCAGTGGGGCTGAGGCTGCGCCGTGACCCGTAGTGGGGCGCCGTGCGGGTGGTCGGCTTTTGCGGGTGGGTGGCTGAGCGTGGGCTGGGACAAGTTGAGGGGCAGCGGGGACAATGGGGGGCGTGAGTGACGCCACCCTGTCCCCCCTGCCCTCCGCCGACCGCCCCGACGTGGCCGCACGGCTGCGGGAGGCCCTGCTCGCGGCCTCCTTCACCGCCGACGGCCTGCTCGACCTGCTCGGCGCCCCCGCCTACGCGGCCCTGGCGCGCAGCGAGACCGTGCCCGCCCTGAGGGCCACCCGCGGGGACACACCGCTGGAGACGTTCGTCCGGCTCTTCCTGCTGCAGCAGCCCGTGCCGCACGCTCGCGTGGATGCATTTCTGCCGGTACACGCGTGCGTGGAGAGCGGCTGGCTGGCCCGGGTCGGCGCCGACGAGGTCGCCGCGACCGTGGACGTCCGCCCGTACGGCGGACCGGACGGCGAGGACTGGTTCATCGTCTCCGACCTGGGCTGCGCGGTCGGCGGCGCCGGCGGCATCGGCAGCCGCGACGAGGGAGTCGTCCTCGGCGTCGGCGGCGCCTCCACGACCCTCGCCGGGATCACCGTCCGTACGCCCGTGTCGTCGGCCCTCGACCTCGGCACCGGTTCCGGCATCCAGGCGCTGCACGCGGCCCGGCACGCCACGCGCGTGACGGCGACCGACCTCAACCCGCGGGCCCTGCACATCACCGCGCTCACCCTGGCCCTGTCCGGCGCCCCCGCCGCCGAGCTGCGCGA
Source organism: Streptomyces sp. NPDC005820 (assembly GCF_040630255.1). Classification (NCBI taxonomy): domain Bacteria; kingdom Bacillati; phylum Actinomycetota; class Actinomycetes; order Kitasatosporales; family Streptomycetaceae; genus Streptomyces; species Streptomyces sp. NPDC005820. Next base: position 72,605 of record NZ_JBEXXE010000046.1, on the reverse strand, counting down.
GGGCTCCCTCTTCGAGCCGCTCCGGCACGACGAGCGGTACGACCTCATCGTGTCCAACCCCCCGTTCGTGATCTCGCCGGGCGCCCGGCTGACGTACCGGGACGGCGGGATGGGCGGGGACGATCTGTGCCGCTCGCTCGTTCAGGGAGCGGGGGAACGGCTGACCGAGGGCGGGTTCGCGCAGTTCCTCGCCAACTGGCAGCACGTGGAGGGGGAGGACTGGCAGGACCGGCTCCGGTCGTGGGTGCCGCGCGGCTGCGACGCCTGGATCGTCCAGCGCGAGGTCCAGGACGTCACGCAGTACGCCGAGCTGTGGCTCAGGGACGCCGGCGACCACCGGGGCGACCCGGCCGAGTATCAGGCGCGGTACGACGCGTGGCTGGACGAGTTCGAGGCGCGCAAGGTGAAGGCCGTCGGCTTCGGCTGGATCACCCTGCGCAGAACGGCGGCCGCCGAGCCCGTCGTCACCGTGGAGGAGTGGCCGCACCCGGTCGAACAGCCGCTCGGTGACACGGTCCGCGCCCACTTCGAACGGCTCGACTACCTGCGCGCGCACGACGACGCGGCCCTGCTCGCCGGGCACTTCAGGCTGGCCGGCGAGATCGTCCAGGAACAGGTCGGCATGCCCGGCGCCGAGGACCCGGAGCACGTCGTGCTGCGCCAGCACCGCGGGATGCGGCGTGCCACGAAGGTGGACACGGTCGGCGCGGGCTTCGCAGGCGTGTGCGACGGCTCGCTGAGCGCGGGCCGCATCCTCGACGCCATCGCCCAACTGGTGGGCGAGGACCCGGTGTCGCTGCGCGACCGTACACCCGCCCAGATCCGGCTGCTGGTGGAGCAGGGCTTCCTGGAACCGGCGCGGTGAACCCGCCCGCCGGCCGCCCGGCCTGAGACGGAGCGCGGTTCCCGGTACCTCTGCGCCCGTTCTGACGGGATTGACAGGATTGCTGCGGATAGCTGCGGAAAAGGGCTCCTGTCAGTAGTGCGTGCGAAGCTACCTTCAAGGGGACAAACTCCGCGCGTTCTCGGGGGAGACGCGCGCTGTCTCGGGGGGAGGCGCGATGGCGGGGGAGACGCCGGACCGGGGTGCGGGCCGGATCGTGGGCGGCCGGTACCGGCTGCGGCGCACGCTGGGCGCGGGCGGCATGGGCCGCGTCTGGCTGGCGTACGACGAGGAGTTGGCCTGCGAGGTCGCGATGAAGGAGATCTCGCTCCCGGATTCGGCTCCGGACGCCGTCGAGCCCGCACAACGCATCGCGCGGGCCCGCAGCGAGGCCCGGCACGCGGCGCGGCTGCGCGGGCACCCGCACGTGGCGACCGTGCACGACGTGGTGGTGCACGAGGGACTGCCCTGGATCGTCATGGAGTACGTCCCGGACGCGGTCGACCTCCAGGCGGTCGTACGGCGTTCGGGGCCGCTCCCGCCCGCGCAGGTGGCCCGGATCGGGCTCGCCGTCCTCGACGCGCTCACCGCGGGACACCGCATCGGCATCCTCCACCGGGATGTGAAACCGGCCAACATCCTTCTCTCGCCGGACGCTTCGGGGGACTTCTACGCGCGCGTGCTGCTCACCGACTACGGCATCGCGCTCCAGCCCGAGTCCCGCGAACCCCGGCTCACCGCGACCGCCGGCATCCTCGGCACCCCGGGCTATCTCGCACCGGAACGCGCGCGGGGCGAGCCGCCGACCCCGGCCGCCGACCTGTTCTCCCTCGGCGCCATGCTGTACGCCTCCGTCGAGGGCCGCGGCCCCTTCGACCGCCACGGCGACTACGCCACCCTCACCGCCCTCCTCGGCGAGGACCCCACCCCACCGGCCCGCGCCGGCCAACTCGCCCCGGTGATCCTCGGGTTGCTCGTCAAGGACCCCGTACGCCGGTCGTCTCCGGAGGCGGCGGCCCGGGCTCTGGGGCAGGTGGCACGGGCCCTGGGGGAGGCGACTCCTCCCGGGCAGAACCCGCCCGCGGGCCAGGGCCCCTACCCGCCGCCCGCCGCGGGCCAGGGCCCCTACCCGCCGCCCGCCGCGGGCCAGGGCCCCTACCCGCCGCCCGCCGCGGGCCACGGCCCCTACCCGCCGCCCGTCGCAGGACCGGGCACGCCGCCGACCCCGCACACCCCGGGAGTCCCGCCCGCGTACACCCCCGGAATGACGCCGACCCCGCACACTCCCGGAGTCCCGCCCGCGTACACCCCCGGAGCGGCACCGACCCCGCACACCCCCGGAGTCCCCCTCGGCGCCCACACGCCCGGTGACACCCCCGGCGCCGCCCCCTACGGCCCCTGGTGGCCGCCGGCCGGTTCGCAGTCTCCCGGCGTCGGCAACCCCTACGCCCTGACGGCCGACCCCACCCCGCCCCCGGGAGGGCTCCCGCCCTACGGCTTCGGTCCGGCCGTCGGACCCCCGCCACCCGGGGGCAAGAAGCGGCTCACCGTCGTCGCGCTCGTCGTGGCCGTCGTGCTCGTGGTCGCCGGTGGGGCGTGGGCGGCGGCGCTGCTGGCCGGCGACGGGGACGGGGACGGGGGCGACGGGAAGGGCGCGAGCACCACGAGGTCGTCCGGCGCCTCGCCGTCGCAGTCGCCGACCGGGCCCGTCCTGCCGTACGGCGATGTCGTCGGCCTCACCGAGCCACTGGAGACGGGGGACTGCGTCAAGGCGGTGTGGTCGGGGACGCCGTTCGGTTCGGAGCCGAACCTCGGGGTCGTGGACTGCGCGGACGACTGGCCGGACGGGCAGGTCGTGGCGGTCGACACGGCGACGGACTACGCCGATGCAAAGGCGCGGGGCGCCGCGCGGTGCGCCGCCCGGAGCAAGCCGGTCGTCGACGCCCTGCCGGACGCCGGCGGATACGCGGTCGTGCCGACGCGGGACGGCTTCGGGGCGGCCGAGAGCGGTACGCCATGTCTCGTACTCGGCCGCCATGTGGCGATCGGCGGGGAGGTGGGCCGGTTCCGGGACGCCGGTGTCGACCTGTGGGTCGGACAGATGAGCGTCGGCGACTGCTGGATCTACGAGGACCTCGAAGAGGGCTACAAGTCGCTCCTCACGGATTGCGCCAAACCCCACACCGACCAAGTGATCGGGACCGTTCAGGCTCCCGACAGAATGAGCTACAAGAACGGCCTCGACAACGCGACCAAGCTCTGCGGCAACACATTCGAGTCGGCCTGGGCGCCCGGTGCCGAGCGCAAGGTGTTCGGCTGGGTGACCGACGAGGACGACTGGAAGGACGGATTCACCAAGATCGTCTGCACGGTGGGCCGGGCCGACAACGCGAAGACGACCGGAAAAATACCCGTGCCGGGTGCGGTGTGAGGCCCGTCGCAGTCCAGGACGCCTTTCCCCGGTGACCGGGGAGGTGGTCGGCACGGCCGGCCGCGTGCCCGGTCGGCGGCCCGTCGCCCCCGCCCGGAGACCTCTCGTTCACCTCGGGTTCGCCCGGGCGCCGCCCGCGCGTGTCAACCTCCCCAGGGCGAGGTACGCGCGGGTGGGAGAAAAGGGGCGGGGCGATCATGGAGAGCGGGCCGGCGATCTTCGCGGGGATGGTGTTCGCCCTGTTCGGAGGCGCACTGCTGGTGTGGACCGCGGTCCGGGTACGGCATCGCGAGCCCGTCGCCCAGGGTGTGAGCCCCGTCGCATCGGCGACCCTCGCGACCCTCGTCGCGCTCGTCGCGCTGGCCGTCGGAACGTGGTGCTTCACCCGCCTCTGAATCCCCCTCCGGAACCGATGCCGAGGATCCTGCCCCGACCCCCGTTTGAGCCGCGTAAACAGGGTCACGCCGGTAAAGGAGAGGACGGGTTCCGCTCCGGCGGAAAAGGACCGGTCGGCACTCCGGGCGGCAGGAATGGCGGTAGTCGGGTTACCGTTCGAGTGGCCGTTGCGGGCTTTTCCCGTTTGACACGGGGGCGGGATGTACCGTCACACTCCGCAGCGTCACCATGACCCGACCCCGGGAGCAATGCCTGGGGAGGCCCCAACGTCGACCGGAGAGAAGAGCGAAGTTGTCCCCGACCAGCGAGACCGCGAAGGGCGGCCGCCGACTCGTCATCGTCGAGTCGCCTGCCAAGGCGAAGACGATCAAGGGTTACCTCGGCCCCGGTTACATCGTCGAGGCCAGCGTCGGGCACATCCGCGACCTTCCGAACGGCGCCGCGGAGGTGCCGGAGTCGTACACCGGCGAGGTCCGCCGCCTCGGCGTGGACGTCGAGCACGACTTCCAGCCCATCTATGTGGTGAACGCCGACAAGCGGGCCCAGGTCAAGAAGCTCAAGGACCTGCTCAAGGAGTCCGACGAGCTCTTCCTCGCCACCGATGAGGACCGGGAGGGCGAGGCGATCGCCTGGCACCTCCAGGAGGTCCTCAAGCCGAAGATCCCCGTCAAGCGGATGGTCTTCCACGAGATCACCAAGGACGCGATCCGGGCCGCCGTCGCCAACCCGCGCCAGCTCAACCAGAAGCTCGTCGACGCCCAGGAGACCCGCCGCATCCTCGACCGCCTCTACGGCTACGAGGTCTCGCCGGTCCTGTGGAAGAAGGTCATGCCGCGTCTGTCGGCCGGCCGTGTCCAGTCCGTCGCGACCCGGCTCGTCGTCCAGCGGGAGCGCGAGCGCATCGCGTTCCGCTCCGCCGAGTACTGGGACCTGACGGGCACCTTCGGCACCGGCCGCGCGGGAGACCCGTCGGACCCGTCGTCGCTGGTCGCGCGGCTGCAGACCGTCGAGGGCCGGCGCGTCGCGCAGGGCCGTGACTTCGACTCCCTCGGCCGGATCAAGAGCGAGAACACCCTCCACCTCGACGAGGCGAACGCCCGCGCGCTCGCCGCCGCCCTGGAGAACACCCGGTTCTCCGTCCGGTCCGTCGAGTCCAAGCCGTACCGCCGCTCGCCGTACGCCCCGTTCCGTACGACGACGCTGCAGCAGGAGGCCAGCCGCAAGCTCGGCTTCGGCGCCAAGGCCACCATGCAGGTCGCGCAGAAGCTGTACGAGAACGGCTACATCACGTACATGCGTACGGACTCCACGACGCTGAGCGACACCGCCGTGGGCGCCGCCCGCGCCCAGGTCACCCAGCTGTACGGGGCCGACTACCTGCCGGCCCAGCCGCGCACGTATGCCGGGAAGGTCAAGAACGCGCAGGAGGCGCACGAGGCGATCCGCCCCTCGGGTGATCGTTTCCGCACCCCCGCCGAGACGGGGCTGACCGGCGACCAGTTCAAGCTCTACGAATTGATCTGGAAGCGGACCGTCGCCTCCCAGATGAAGGACGCGACCGGCAACAGCGTGACCGTGCGGATCGGCGGCACCGCCGCCGACGGCCGGGACGTCGAGTTCAGCGCCTCCGGCAAGACGATCACCTTCCACGGCTTCCTGAAGGCCTACGTCGAGGGCGCCGACGACCCGAACGCCGAGCTGGACGACCGCGAGCGCCGGCTGCCCCAGGCCGCCGAGGGCGACCCGCTGAGCGCCGAGGAGATCACGGTCGACGGGCACGCCACCAAGCCCCCGGCCCGCTACACCGAGGCCAGCCTGGTCAAGGAGCTCGAAGAGCGCGAGATCGGCCGCCCGTCGACGTACGCGTCGATCATCGGCACGATCCTCGACCGCGGCTATGTGTTCAAGAAGGGCACGGCACTCGTCCCGTCCTTCCTGTCCTTCGCCGTGGTCAACCTCCTCGAGAAGCACTTCGGCCGGCTCGTCGACTACGACTTCACCGCGAAGATGGAGGACGACCTCGACCGCATCGCGCGCGGTGAGGCCCAGTCCGTGCCGTGGCTGAAGCGGTTCTACTTCGGCGAGGGCGGTGGCGAGGGCGGCGCAGCCGACGCGGGCAACGGCGACGGGGACCACCTCGGCGGCCTCAAGGAGCTCGTCACCGACCTGGGCGCCATCGACGCGCGCGAGGTGTCGTCGTTCCCCGTGGGCAACGGCATCGTCCTGCGGGTCGGCCGTTTCGGGCCGTACATCGAGCGCGGGGAGAAGGACGCGGAGGGCCACCAGCGCGCCGACATCCCCGAGGACCTCGCGCCCGACGAGCTCTCCGTCGAGCTGGCCGAGGAACTGCTCGCCAAGCCGAGCGGCGACTTCGAGCTCGGCGCCGACCCGGAGACGGGCCACCCGATCGTCGCCAAGGCCGGCCGCTACGGCCCGTACGTCACCGAGGTGCTCCCCGAGGGCACCCCGAAGACCGGCAAGAACGCCGTCAAGCCTCGTACGGCCTCGCTGTTCAAGTCGATGTCCCTGGACACGGTCACCCTGGACGACGCCCTCAAGCTGATGTCCCTGCCGCGGGTCGTCGGCGCGGACGCCGAGGGCCAGGAGATCACCGCGCAGAACGGGCGCTACGGGCCGTACCTGAAGAAGGGCACGGACTCGCGGTCGCTGCAGACCGAGGACCAGCTCTTCACGATCACCCTCGAAGAGGCGCTGGCGATCTACGCCCAGCCCAAGCAGCGTGGCCGGGCCGCCGCCAAGCCGCCGCTGAAGGAGCTCGGCGAGGACCCGGTCAGCAAGAAGCCGGTCGTCATCAAGGACGGCCGCTTCGGGGCGTACGTCACCGACGGGGAGACCAACGCGACCCTGCGCTCCGGCGACAGCGTCGAGGAGATCACCCCAGAGCGCGGCTTCGAGCTGCTCGCCGAGAAGCGGGCCAAGAGCCCCGCCAAGAAGACGGCGAAGAAGGCGCCCGCGAAGAAGACCACGACCGCGGCCAAGAAGGCGGCTCCGGCGAAGAAGACGGCCGCCAAGAAGACCGCGGCGAAGACGACCACGACGGCTGCGGCGGCCAAGAAGACGACGGCCGCGAAGAAGACGACGGCCTCGCGCACGGCCTCGCGGACCGCTTCGGGTCCGGCTTCGGAGACGACGTCGGAGGACTGAACCGGCTGACGGCCCGTCGGATCGCCCGTCGGCCCGTCGGCCCGTCGGCCCGTCGGCCCGTCGGCCCGTCGGATCGTCCGTCGGTCGCTCGGCTCGGCGGTTCGGCCTCCCGTCGTTCGGTCGGCCGGACGGTGGCACGGTCGAACAGGTCGGGTCCGGCCACGGTTTCCCCACAGTGGCTTCACGAAGCGAACGCCCCGGCATCACTTTGGTGTCGGGGCGGTCGTACACCAGGGCAGACGCCCCGGGGTGTCAGTCGCTGCCGATAGGCTGAAAGCATGACGCGAGCCGAGCAGCCAACGGCCCTCCCCCCGGCACCGGACGACGCCCTGGTGGCGGACTCCCGCGAGCGCGCCGTACGCGCCCTGTTGCGTGAGCCCCAGCTGAAGCGGCTGTGGAGCGCGCAGTTGGTGGGCGGTGTCGCCGACGCGCTCGCACTCCTGGTGTTCGTCCTCCTCGTCCTCCAGGCGGCCATCGCCGAGGGCTCGTTCGGGGGCGGCTACCGGGGCGTGGCGTTCGCAGTGGCGACCGTGTTCGCGGTGCGCATTCTGGCCACCCTGCTCTTCGGCGCCGTCCTCCTGGGCCCGCTGACCTCGCTCACCTCACCGGAAGGTCCGCTCGACCGCCGCTGGACCATGGTCGGCGCGGACGGGCTGCGCGCCGCGCTGCTGCTCGTCGCGCCGCTGTGGATCGACTGGACGCCGGACGACGCGCTGGCCCTCCTGCTCGTCACCGCGTTCGTCACCGGTGTCGCCGAGCGCTTCTGGACGGTCGCCCGGGAGAGCGCGGCCCCCGCCCTGCTGCCCGCCCCGCCGCTCGAGGGCGCGACGGTCCGGCCGCTGCCGGACCACCTGGACGCCCTGCGCCGGCTGTCGCTGCGCACGGGCTTCCTGGCGATCCCGCTGGGCGCCGCCACCCTGATCGTCGCAGCATTGGTCAACAATCTTCTGGGCGTCGGGATCGAGTGGTTCGCCCAGCACCAGGCGGCCCTCGCCTCCTATGTCGCCGGGGGGCTCTTCGCCGGGTCCCTGTCGGTCGTGGTCTTCCTGGAACTGCCCTCGGTGCGCACCCCGCGCGCGCGGTCCCCGCTGGAGGGGCTGCGCCGGCCGAAGACGGCGGCGGGCGTCGACAAGGGCCGCACGGGCGTGATCCCGCTGCTGGTCCTCGCCTGCGCGGCCGTCGCCGGCGCGGTCGCCGCCGCGGCGGCCGTCGCGGTGCTGCACGCCAAGGACCTGGGCGGCGGCCCCGTGCTCTACGGACTGCTGGTGCTCGCCCTGACCGGCGGAGTCGCCGTCGGCATCCGTACGGCACCGAAGGTGCTGGTGGCGCTGTCGCGGCGTCGGCTGCTCGCGCTGGCCATCGCCGTCACCGGCGTGGCCCTGCTGGCCGCCGGGCTGATCCCCGACGTCACCAGCGTGCTGCTGATCACGGGTCTGGCCGGAGTCGCCGCGGGCGTCTCGGCGAACACCGGGCACGCGCTGCTGGACCAGGAGACCGAGGACAGCCGCCGTACCCGCACGACGGAACATCTGCACGCGGTGGTGCGGGTCTGCGTGGCGCTCGCCGCGGTGGGCGCCCCGCTGCTCGCGGCGCTGATCGGACCGCACCGGCTGGAGAACGGCAGGTTCGTGTTCGCGCACGGCGGCGCCGCGTTCACGCTGATGCTGGTCGGCGCCCTGCTGCTGCCGGTGGCCGTGCTGGTGCTGGCCAAGGTCGACGACCGCTCCGGTGTCCCGCTGCGTCTCGATCTGCGGGACGCGCTGCTCGGCGGCGACGACCCGGCCGTGGCACCGGCCGCGAACGGCTTCTTCATCGCCCTGGAGGGCGGCGACGGCGCCGGCAAGTCCACCCAGGCCGAGGCGCTCGCCGAGTGGATCAGGGCCAAGGGCCACGAGGTCGTCCTCACCCGCGAGCCGGGCGCCACACCGGTCGGCAAGCGGCTGCGCTCGATCCTGCTCGACGTGTCGAGCGCCGGCCTGTCGCACCGCGCGGAGGCACTGCTGTACGCGGCGGACCGCGCGGAGCACGTCGACACCGTCGTCCGGCCCGCCCTGGAGCGCGGCGCCGTCGTCATCAGCGACCGGTACATCGACTCGTCCGTCGCCTACCAGGGCGCCGGCCGCGATCTGTCCCCGACCGAGATCGCCCGTATCTCGCGCTGGGCGACGAACGGCCTGGTGCCGCATCTGACGGTGCTGCTGGACGTCTCCCCGGAGACCGCCCGCGAACGCTTCACGGAGGCGCCCGACCGGCTGGAGTCGGAGCCCGCCGAGTTCCACACGCGCGTGCGCTCCGGCTTCCTCACCCTGGCCGCCGCCGACCCCGGCCGCTACCTGGTGGTCGACGCGGGCCAGGAGCCCGAGGCCGTCACCACCGTCGTACGCCACCGGCTCGACCGGATGCTGCCGCTGTCCGAGGCCGAGATCAAGGCCCAGGAGGAGGCGCGCAGGAAGGCCGAGGAGGAGGCCCGCCGCAAGGCCGAGGAAGAGGCCGCCCGCAAGGCCGAGGAGGAGCGCCTGGAGCGGGAGCGCCAGGAGCAGCTCGCCAAGCTGCGCGCCGAGGAGGAAGAGCGCAAGCGGCGCGAGCTGGAGGAGGCGCAGCGCCGCGAGGCCGAGCGGCAGGCCGAGGAGGCCCGGCTGCGCGCCGAGGAGGCACGCAGGCGTGCGGAGGAGGAGCGGCAGCGGCTCCTCGCCGAGGAGAAGGCCCGCGCCGAGGCCGAGGCCCGCCGCAAGGTCGAGGAGGAGCGGCGCAGGGTCGAGGAGGAGCGGCAGCGCAAGCTGGCCGAGGAGGAGGCCCGGCGGCGCGCCGAGGCCGAGGCGGCCCGCCAGGAGGAGCAGCGCAAGGCCGAGGCGGCGCGTCTGGAGAAGCAGCGCAAGGCCGAGGAGGCGCTGCTGCGGGCCGAGGAGGCGCGGCGAGCGGCGGAGCAGGCCGCCGCGGCGGCCCAGGTCGGCCCCCGGGCCAAGCGGCCGAACGCCCCAGCGGCTCCCGCGGCTGCGGAGGCGGTGACCGTGCCGACGCCGGTGGTCACACCGAACGCCTCGGCGGGGCCGGTGGAGGAGACGAGGGTCCTGCCCCGGGTGCCGATGGACAAGAAGCCGGTGATGGACAAGAAGCCGGTCGCACAGAGGCCGGTGGAGGACACCACCCCGCTGCCCCGTGTACGGATGGACAAGGACCCGGAGCCCTCGCGGTCGGCCGGGAACGGTTCCGACGCCGAGGTGACGGCCGAGCTGCCCCAGCCGTCGGCCCCGCCCGCGGGCGCTGCCGACGAGACGGCCGTACTGCCGCCCGTCGCCGCCCCCGGGGCCGCGGACGAGACCGCGGTGCTGCCGCCGGTGCGCGACGACCGGGGCGCGGCGGACGAGACGGCCGTACTGCCTCCGGTACGACAGGACGCTCCCGCGGACCGGATGCCGCCGGGGTTCTTCCGCGACGAGCGGGAGGGCGCCGGGCCCGACGGCTCCGAGGGACGGACGCGCGAGCTGCCCCAGGTCGACGAGGAGGGTGCGCCCCGGCAGCGGCCCCGGCCGGACTGGGCCGAGGAGACACCGCTGGACGACCTGCCGTCCCTCGCGGACGAACTGCTGGGACCGCACCGGGACGACGACGGCTTCGACGAGGAGCAGGGCGGCGGCCGGGGGCGGGGCCGGCGACGCTGAACGGCACGAGGGCGCACGAGTGCGTGAGCGTCACGGGGGTCACCTGGCCGTTTCGGCCGGTGGCCCCCGTTGTCCGTGGCACCGATTGTCCGTGGCGCCGATTGGCTGTGGCCGCGATTGCCCGTGGCACCGATTGGCTGTGGCTGCGATTGTCCGTGGCTCCGATTGCCCGTGGCCCCGATTGTCAGTGGGCGCCCGCACAATGGAGACCGGTAGCGGAATGTGACGGAAGGGTGGCGTGACCCATGAGCGTGTGGGACGACCTCGTCGGGCAGGAGAAGGTGAGCGAGCAGCTGACCGCTGCCGCCCGGGACGCCGACGCGCTCGTCACCGCGGCCGTCTCCCGCACCCCGCCGCCCGAGGCGTCGAAGATGACCCACGCCTGGCTGTTCACGGGGCCGCCCGGGGCCGGCCGGACCCAGGTGGCGCGGGCGTTCGCCGCCGCGCTGCAGTGCGTGAGCCCCGACCGCGCGCTCGGCGGCGCCCCTGGCTGCGGCTTCTGCGACGGCTGTCATACGGCGCTGATCGGCACCCACGCCGATGTCGCCACCGTCGCCGCCGTCGGCACCCAGATCCTCGCCGAGGACATGCGGGACACGGTCCGCAAGTCGTACACCTCACCGGCCACCGGCCGCTGGCAGGTCATCCTCGTCGAGGACGCCGAGCGGCTGAACGAGAAGTCCGCGAACGCCGTCCTGAAGGCGGTCGAGGAGCCCGCCCCCCGTACGGTCTGGCTGCTGTGCGCGCCGTCCCTGGAGGACGTGCTGCCCACCATTCGCTCCCGCTGCCGCCACCTGAACCTGCGCACACCGTCCGTGGACGCGGTCTCCGACATGCTCGTACGGCGCGAGGGCATCGAGCCCGCCGTGGCGGCCGCGGCCGCCCGCGCCACCCAGGGGCACGTGGACCGGGCCCGTCGGCTGGCCACCGATCCGGCCGCCCGTGAGCGCCGCGCGTCGGTGCTGAAGCTGCCGCTGCGGATCGAGGACGTCGGGGGTTGTCTGAAGGCCGCCCAGGAGCTGGTGGACGCGGCGGCTGAGGACGCCAAGGTGCTCGCCGAGGAGCGGGACGGCAAGGAGACCGAGGAGCTGAAGGCGGCGCTGGGCGCGGCCCAGGGCGGCCGGATGCCGCGCGGTACGGCGGGCGTGATGAAGGACCTGGAGGACAAGCAGAAGCGCCGGCGCACACGTACCCAGCGCGACAGTCTCGACCTGGCGCTGACCGATCTCACCGCCTTCTACCGCGACGTCCTGGCGCTCCAGCTCGGCTCCCGTATCGCGATCGCCAACGAGGACGCCGAGGACACCCTGGAGCGACTCGCCCGCGGCAGCACCCCCGAGTCCACCCTGCGCCGTATCGAGGCCATCGGTGCGTGCAGAGAGGCCCTCGACCGCAATGTGGCGCCGCTGCTGGCGGTGGAGGCGATGACGATGGCGCTGAGAGCGGGCTGACCCCGGCGGGGGTGCCGGGACGCGGGTGAACGTCGGTCGGGGGTTGACGGTGTCGCTCGTCCGTGGCCGATCGCGCACGTACGGCACTCGCCCGGTAGCGCAGAGTTAGGCTCGCTGGATGCACATCAGGAGCGTTCCCCGCAGGTCTCCGAAGCCCCGCAGGACCCGCACCGGCGTCGCCCTCCGCGCCCTGTCCCTCCCCCTCGCCGCGCTGCTGGCCGTCTCCGCCTGTTCCTCCGGCGGTGCGACGACCACCGCCGGCTCCGCGGCGCGGGCGGAACTGGCGGCGCTGCCGAAGGCGACCCCGTCGGCGCTGGGGCCGTACTACGGGCAGAAGCTGTCCTGGCGGTCCTGCGGCACCCCCGGCTTCCAGTGCGCCACGATGAGGGCGCCGCTGGACTACGCCCACCCGGACGCGGGGGACGTCCGGCTCGCCGTGTCCCGCAAGAAGGCGACCGGCCCCGGCAAGCGGCTCGGGTCGCTCCTGGTGAACCCGGGCGGACCCGGCGGCTCGGCGGTCGGCTACGTCCAGTCGTACGCCGGCGTCGGCTACCCGGCCCCACTCCGCGCCCGGTACGACCTGGTCGCCGTCGACCCGCGCGGTGTGGCCCGCAGCGAGCCCGTGGAATGCCTCGACGGGCGGCGGATGGACGCGTACACGCAGACCGACACGACCCCCGACGACCGGCGGGAGACGGACGGGCTCGTCGACGCGTACCGGGGGTTCGCGGAGGGCTGCGGCGCGCACGCGGCCCGGCTGCTCCGCCATGTATCCACCGTCGAGGCGGCCCGTGACATGGACATCCTGCGGTCGGTGCTGGGGGACCGGCGGCTGACGTATGTGGGGGCGTCGTACGGGACGTTCCTCGGGGCGACGTACGCGGGGCTGTTCCCGGACCGGGTGGGGCGGCTGGTCCTGGACGGCGCGCTGGACCCGTCGCTGTCCGCCCGCGAGCTGAACCTGGAGCAGACGGCGGGCTTCGAGACGGCGTTCCGGTCCTTCGCGAAGGACTGCGCACGGCGGCGGGACTGCCCCCTCGGCGGCAGGGAGAGCGAGATCGGGCCGCGCCTGAAGTCGTTCTTCGGCGCGCTGGACCGGCGCCCCCTCCCCACCGGCGACCCCGACGGCCGCGAGCTCGGCGAGGCGCTCGCCACGACCGGGGTGATCGCGGCGATGTACGACGAGAGCAGCTGGGAGCAACTGCGTGCCGCGCTGACCGCGGCGATCGAGGACCGGGACGGGGCCGGTCTGCTCGCCCTGTCCGACACCTACTACCAGCGCGACCCCGACGGCCGGTACACGAACCTGATGTCCGCCAACGCGGCCGTGAACTGCCTCGACCTCCCGGCCGCCTTCGGCACCCCCGAGCAGGTGGAACAGACCCTGCCGTCCTTCGAGAAGGCCTCCCCGGTCTTCGGCGAGGGCCTCGCCTGGGCCTCCCTGAACTGCGCGTACTGGCCGGTGAGGCCCACGGGCCGGCCGCACCGCATCACGGCGAAGGGCGCCGCCCCGATCGTCGTCGTCGGCACCACCCGCGACCCCGCCACCCCCTACCGCTGGGCCCAGTCCCTCGCCCGCCAGCTCACCTCCGCCCGCCTCCTCACCTACGTCGGCGACGGCCACACCGCGTACGGCCGCGGCAGCCGGTGCATCGACTCCGCGATCGACGCCTACCTCCTCGACGGCACACCCCCGGCACCGAAGAAGCGCTGCTCATAGCCCCACCCCCGCCCCCGGAACGACCCCCTCCGGGGGCGGTGCGGAGCACCCCCGGAAACTGTGTAGACTTACCGACGTTGCCGATCGCACCATAGTGCGGACGGCGTGCCGCCTTAGCTCAGATGGCCAGAGCAACGCACTCGTAATGCGTAGGTCTCGGGTTCGAATCCCGAAGGCGGCTCTGTGGTGAACCCCAGGTTATGCCTATGACCTGGGGTTTCTTGTTTTGGTTGACCTTGGAATTCGGGCCAATCGGGGCAAGATCCTTTCCGGGTGACCGCCGTGGCGCTGCGGTCTCAATGATGGTCTCAATGCACCCTGGATCCAGGCCAGTCGGCTGCTGCGGCGACGAGTCCGGTCAGCTGTGGGAGGGCCCCGACCAGGGCTCCGTTGACCTCCTCGATGATTCCGGCGACCTCATGGGGAGTTGCTGTCTCGGTGAGCCGTGCGATCATGCCCGGGACGGAGTACGAGTGGGCAGGTATCGGACCTGCAGGGGCGTGTCGGAGCGGGACGCCTCGCCGCCGTGGGCAAGCCGGATGTTGTGCTGCATCGCGGCGCCGATGGCCTCGCCGATGCTCGGGTAGAACGCGGTCACTGTTCCTCCTCCAGAGCCGAGACGTACAACGGCTCCGCATCAAGTCGGATGCGGAGCCGTTCACTGGTCGAGGGCTCAGCCGATGGCCATCTTGTTGATCCAGGCGTCTCCGCTCTTGCTTACGATCTCCGTGCCGGAGCCGGCCAGCTCACTACGGGAGCCGGTGTAGAACCGGACCGCGCCGTCGGTGCGGACCGTCCAGATGTCCGGGATGTTGTCGCCGTTGGCGTCGGGTGTGCCGAACAGGAAGCGGATGCTGCTGCTGCCCCATCCGGCGGCACCGTACTGGTCGTCCGCCCCGCCTGCGGAGTTGACGGCCGCCGCGAGGGAGTTGAGGTCGACCCCGGTGCCCGAAACAGCCCGCTTGCCGGTGCGTAGCAGGAGTCGGCTGGAAACGTCTGTGCGGTAGATCAGGTCGGTGATGCCATCGCCGGTGACGTCCTGGACGGTGACGATGTCACGCTCAGTCCACGGCGAGCTGGAGAGCTGGACGGCCTGCTCGATGCTCGCGCCGTTGTAGCCGGTGAAGGCCCAGATCGCGTCGCCGACGGTGAGGAAGAAGTCGGTCTTCCCGTCCCCGGTGGCATCCCCGGCGGCCACGATCTGGGTGATCGTGGAAGGGGCGGGCGCGTTCGACGGCAGCAGCATCCGCTGGCGCTTGTCGATGTTGACGGCGCCGTAGCCGTCGCCCGGATAGACCCACAGCGTGTTCTCACGGACGGCCACGAGATCCTGGAGCCCGTCACCGCCGTAGAAGTCGCCGAGGTGGGTGATCAGGGTGTTCTTCCAGTACCCGGAGGGTGCGGCGGCGTAGGAGGGAAGGCCGTCGTTGCCGTTGGGGTCCTTGGCGGGGTTGCCTCGATAGGCGCCCGACATGGAGTAGTCGAGGTCCCCGGTGCCCTTGGTCAGGTCCGTCGTGGACTCGGACGGGTAGAGGCGCAGATTGCCGTTGGCGTCGACCACCATCAGGTCGGGCCGCCGGTCACCGGTGAAGTCGCCCGGCGCGTCGGCCTTGTCTCTTGGGGTCACGTAGAAGAAGTACTTGAGCGGCTGAGACACGTTCCCGGCGCCGTCCACCGCACGCACGTACAGCACGTTCGGTCCGGCGAGCGGCGGCTTCACGTTCGACACGGAGGTCGTCGTGGTGGTCGCCGCACCGTTGGCGCGGTTGGCCGAGAAGGGGTACGACGCCTGGTTGAAACCGTACTCGTAGCGGACCACGTCCGTCTGCCGGGCTCGGAAGACGAAGGTGCCTGCCGTTCCGAAAGCGACCGTGCTCCACTTCGAGTCCTCGGGGTCGTTCCCGAAACCGTTGTCGGCGGCGTCGGCGTCCGGGAACTGCGTCGAGGACGCGAGCGGCGGCGACGGCTTCGAGGTGTCGTACACGAAGCGGCACGGGATCTTGCTGTGCGAGTAGGCAGAGGTGGCACCGTACTTGTCGACAGCCTTGGCACGCCACGAGTACGTCGTGCCGTTGACCAACTTCAGACCGGTGCTGCCCGTCGAGAACGGATCGGTGTGCACACGCGCGGAACTGTTCTGGCTGCCGACCGACACCTTGCCCTTGCTGCCGAGCAGGTTGGCCGTGCTGCCGTTCGTCGGCCACATCTCGAAGTTCACGGAGGCGAGGTTGCCGTCCTTGTCGGAGCTGTTGGCCCAGAAGGTCAGCGAGGATGCCCCGACGTTGATGTACGGCGATGTGGTGTCACAGCTCAGGTCCGGGTCGAGGTCGAGGCTGCTCGGGGGAGCGGGCGGCCGGTTGTACGACAAGTCGACGTACGGGTCGTTGCCGCCGTTGGCCTGGAACTTCTTCCACGAGTACTGGGAGTTCTCGTCGGAGGCGCGCATCCCGATCGTCATCGTCTTCCAGCCGCCCGCGACGGCCTTCACCGCGCTCGCCTTGACGTCGAAGGCGACGTATTCGTCCGGACACGAATTCGACTTCCAGCCGTGCGCGAAGCTGCCGCCGCCGATCTTGTTGCCGCTGTTCATCGCCGGGGCGTTCTTCCAGTTCGTCTTCGAACTGATCGGCCCGGTGAGATGGACGGTCATGGCGCGGGCGCTGCACGACCAGGAGTACGTTTCCAGGGCGCGCAGCTTGGCGCTGTACACCGTGGAGCCCTTGAGGTCCGGGTCCCAGTCGATGCTGAAGAAGGACCGTGAGGTGCCCCAGGTGTCCGACTCGAAGCCGACGCGTGCCTCATCGGTCCCGCCCCGGTTGAAGTTCTTGCCGTTGTAGAAGGTAGCGGTGGGGTGGCGGCTGTAGGCGGTCGTCCAGTCGTTGGTGTGCTTCTTGACCGAGGGGTCGACGAAGACGGGGTACACGGTCTCCGGGTCGGCGAGGAACGCCTGGTCCGGGCTGAACACCCAGAGCCCAGCGTCCAGGTCGACGTCTACGAGAGAGCCGTGGGAGTCGGGCTGCGGGCCGTTGACACCGGACAGCGAGAGCGTGGCGGCGGCGCCGGTCCGGGAGGGCAGCGGGCTTGGCTCCGGCGGTACGGGCGGTGAGGTGCCCTCCATCTCGGCGACGACCGACGGATCGGCTGCCTCGTCGGTCGCCGCGGGCAGCGTCTCGGGGGTGAGGTCCTCCTGATCGGTGTCGGCCATCTCGTCGGTCGGCTCGGGCGACTCGGACGGATCGTCCTCCGGCCTGTCAGTGACGGTCGGCTCGGAAGGGATGACTTCGGGGACGGTCGGTGAGGCGCTGCTGCCCGCTTGGCCGTCGGTGAGGGCCGGAGTGCCGGCGCTGTCCCACATGAGCGGGGTCGGCGCCTCCGCTATGTCGGCACCGTTCGTGTCGGTGGCCGAGACGATGCCGGTGACCGGGTCGAGCGCGAAGTTCAGGTCGGGGGAGCTGAGGCCGTATGCCAGACGTGCCACGCGCGGATCGGTTGCGGCCTGACGGTTCTTGACGACCAGGAGTTGTGCGAACCCGTCGTCGGCCGCCGTCAGGACCAGGTCGGCGCCGGGCAGGATCTCCGAGTACAGTGCGCGCGGCCCGTCAATGACGGGGGTCGGCACGGCGTCCGGCCAGGTCAGCATGATGTCATGACCGTCCACGGAGAGCGTTACCAGCGGGTTCGCGGCGGCCGTAGCGGCGGCACTCGTGATGGAAGCGTTCTTGGCGCTGCCGAGCAGGGGGACCTGGTGGGGAGTGGAGCGGTTGGCGTGCTGGTCGGCGGGCTCACCCGCACTGGCGGCTGAGCTTGTGGCCCCGTGGACGTACGAAGCGCCCTGGGCGCCCTTTGGGCTCGATGGCTTGCCCGCGCCGCCCGAGAAGATCATGCCCACGTTGGTCGCCTTGGGCGCCCAACCGTCGTTCACCCTGCGCAGATCCGTGCCGATGGCCTGCCAGGCCCCGTTCACCTTGGCCCGGATCGGGCTCGCGTGGATCCGGCGCTGGAGCAGTCCGTCCGGGCGCGCCCAGGTCGTCGCGTACGCCGTGCGCAGAGCGGTCGCCTCGACGGCCTTGCCGGTCTTCTTGGCGCGGGCGGCGGCGGTGGTCTCCGTCAGAGGCGCCGCCTGGCGGGCGTCGGCAGGGCGCCGTGGCAGGTCTTCTTCGCCAGCGCTCAGAGCGACGACCGTGAGGCCGGACGCTGCGATGACGGCGGCGGCGACGGCCGCGACCGGTCGGCGCGCGGGCGAGCGGCGCCATCGGCGCCATCGGCTCGGCATGAGAATTCCCTTCCCCCTGTGCAACGGCTGTGGCAGATGCGGCGACAGCCGACAGATAATGGCTCAGCTCCCGGGGGCCGTCACCCGGCGTTGTGGCGCCGACGAGCGCTGGGCGACGTACGGAGTCCCGCGCCGTTCGCGGCCAGCACATCGGCCTGTGGCGTCCCCGCAGGGGCGCACGGGCACCCATTCGGCGCATAACGGGACATGGCTGGAGCGAATTTGGGGTGACTGATCCGCAAGAGGGTGACACACCCCAAACCTGACGCAGATACCCATGAGCCTGATCGGCGGCATCGGTGACTCTTTGCCGCGACTGGCTTTAGGTTAGGCCGATTTATGTCCGTGATGACCATCACATGACAACAGGGTGTCTGGTTTTTCTTCACAAGTGCCCCACAGAATCAGCCCGTTCGCTGGCCGCACCTGCGCACTGCCCGGGTGCGGCCTTCTGTCGCCCGGGGGGATTTTGTTCGTGCCTGCTTTCCTGTCCGCGCGCCGTGGCCCCCTGCGCTCAGCGTTGGCGCCCGTCGTCGGCGCGGTCCTGCTGGTGGGACTGACCCCGTTGACGGCCGTCGCCCAGCCGCCGAACCCCGAGGCGGCCGAAGTCGCCCGTGAGGACGTGTCGTTGGAGGAGATCCCGACTGAGCAGCGGGTGGCCGGCAACACGCACAACGCCGGGCTCGACAGCATCGAGGCCGCCCCGCCCGCCGACCTGGAGCAGGCCCCGGCAGGGACCGCCACCCCGCCCACGGGCGGCACCGACACGGTCACCTTCGGTGCCGCGGGCACCCGGCAGGCCAGCCTGCGGGCCACCACCGGTACCGCCGTTCTCGAACCGGTCGGCACCCTGCCCGTGAAGCTCGGCCAGGCCCCCGGCGCCGCCCTGCCCACCGGAACCTGGCAGGTCGGTGTCTCCCCGCGCACCGCCCCCGAGGCCGACGGCATCGACGGCGCGCTCGTCACGGTCACCGCCCCCGCCACCGGCTCCGTGCCCGTCTCGGTGCAGCTCGACTACAAGGCGTACCAGAACCTCTACGGTGCCGACTGGGCTTCCCGGCTCACCTTCGTGCAGTTCCCCGAGTGCTACCGCACGACCCCCGACGTCGAGGAGTGCCGGGCCTACGAGGAGCTGGAGACGGTCAACGACACCAACGCCAAGACCCTGACCGCCACTGTCGACACCGCCGCCGACAGCACGGTGACACCCGCCTCGTCGACCGCGTCCCCGGCAGCCGGCACCGGCGCCGTCCAGGCGGCCTATCGCAGCGGAGCGAGGCAGGCGGCGGCCGGCGGTGACAGCGCCGTGATCGGCGCGGTCGACTCCGGCGCGGGCGAGAGCGGCTCCTTCAAGGCGACTCCGCTGGAGTCCAACGGCAAGTGGTCGGCGGGCGGCTCGTCCGGCGCGTTCACCTGGTCGTATCCCATCGACGTTCCGCCCACGCCCGCCGGTCCCGCACCGGACATCTCCTTCGACTACAACTCGCAGAGCGTGGACGCGAAGACGTCCACCTCCTCGCCACAGGCATCGTGGATCGGCGAGGGCTGGGACTACAACCCGGGTTACATCGAGCGCCGTTACCGCACGTGCAAGGACGACCGTGAAGCCACTGCGGCCGGGGCCGCCAACAACGCTGCGAAGAAGGCCAAGACCTCCGACCTGTGCTGGGTCTCCTACAACGCCGTGATGTCGCTCGGCGGCGCCACGACCGAACTGGTCCGCATCGGAGAGACCGACCGCTACCGCCCACAGCACGACGACGGCACCCGCGTCGAGTTGAAGACCGGCGCCGCAAACGGCGACAACAACGGCGAGTACTGGGTCGTCACCATGCGGGACGGCACCGTCTACACGTACGGTCTCAACAAGATCGGCGGCGGTCACGCGGACACGCAGTCCGTCTTCACCGTCCCCGTCTTCGGCAACCATCCCGGTGAGCCCTGCCACGCGACCTCCTTCGCCGACTCCCGCTGCCAGGGCGACACCACCAAGCAGCAGGCATGGCACTGGGGACTGGACAAGGTCACCGACGTCAACGGCAACGTCATGGTCGTCAACTGGCTGCAGTCGACGAACTACTACGCTGTCAACAAGAAGTTCAAGACGCCCGAGAAGTACGTCCGCGGGGGTCTGCCCGATTCCATCGAGTACGGACTGCGCGAGGACGCCCTCGGCGCCACCCCGGCCGCGAAGATCGACTTCCTGCTCTGGCAGCGCTGCCTCCAGGACACCACGGTCTGCGACTCGGCGAAGTTCGACGACACCAAGAACCCCGCCTCCTACCGCCCCTGGTGGGACAGCCCCGGCAACCTGAACTGCAAGAGCGACTCCAAGCTGTGCCCTGCCTTCCCTTCCTTCTGGAACCGGCTGAGGCTCGGCGGCATCACCACCTACGCCCAGCGTCCCGGCGTCGCGGGCCTGTCCAAGGTCGACACCTATCTGCTCGACCAGTCCTTCCCGCGCGACTGGTACGACACCTCGCCCGGCCTGTGGCTCAACTCCATCCAGCGCTACGGCTTCCGCCCCGGCGACACCAGCGGCACCCTGCTCACCAAGTCCGGCGTCAGCTTCCAGCCGTACGTCGTCGGCACCGGCTCCGCGCACCCCCTCAGCACGTACCTGAAGGACCAGCAGCTGCCCAACCTGGTGCCCCGCAGCTCCTCCGACCCGCGACCCGGTTTCACCCGGCCGCGCATCGGCGCCGTCGCCACCGAACACGGCGCGGACATCGAGGTCACGTACAAGGGCGGCTGCCGTGTGCAGCCCGGCGTGGCCCCCGAGGACAACCACGGCACCTGCTTCCCCGTCCGCTGGTCGCCCGACGCCGAGGTCGAAAAGCCCGCGCTGGCCTGGTTCAACAAATACGTCGTCCACACCGTGACCGAGACCGACCGGATCACCGGCGTCTCCGCCCGGATGTCGACGCGCTACGACTACTCGGGCGCCGCCTGGGGCAAGAGCGACGACGAGTTCAACAAGCCCGCCCTGCGTACGTACAGCGAGTGGCGCGGCTACCAGCAGGTGGCCACCTCGAAGGGCAACAAGATCTCGCCGGCCCCGGGCCGCCCGCAGACCCAGTCGTACTCGGTCACCCGCTACTTCCGCGGTGCCGGCGGCCCGGTCAAGGACTCCACGGGCACCGTCACCCTGGCCGCCGACGACATCGCCCCCTACGCGGGCATGACCGCCGAGACGATCACGTACACCGGGACCGGCGGCAAGATCGCCACCCGGGTCCTGAACCGGCCCTGGGCCAAGCAGACCGCCTCCCGGCAGCGCGACGGCGATCTCACTGCGCTGACGGCCTACCGCAGCGGCTTCGAACGCAGCGACACCCTGCAGACTCTCGGCAGCAGCTGGCAGGGTGTGCGTACCACCACCGTCGTCGACGACGTCTACGGACTGCCGCAGCAGGTCGAGTCGGCTGTGGTCAAACCCAATGGCAGCGGCGGGGAGACCCTCAGCGACCAGAGCTGCGTCAAGACGCTCTACGTCGTCAACGAGGCGGCCAACCTCGTCGGCCTGCCCAAGGAGATCCGCACGACCTCCACCTCCTGCGCCGACCACACCACCGCCGACCCGGCCACCCAGGTGATGAGCGCCGTCCGTACCAGCTACGACGGCGGGGCCTGGGGCGCGGCGCCCACCAAAGGCCTGGCCACGACCACGGCGACACTCAACGACGACGGCTCCGCCTACTCGACCGTCATGACCAGCACGTTCGACCCGCTCGGCCGCGTGCGGAAAATCACCGACCCGCTCAAGGGCGTCGCGGAGACCCAGTACACCCCTGGCGACGCCGGGGGCCCGGTCACAGCGGTCAAGAAGATCAACCAGATGGGGCACACGTCCACCACCACCCTCGACCCCGGCCGCGGCCTGGCCCTGTCGGTGACCGACGCCAACGGGCACGTCTCGCGCATGGAGTACGACGCCTTCGGCCGCCTGGTGAAAGGCTGGTCGGCCGACGCCGCGACGCCCGACGTCCTCATCGACTACCAGATGGCGACCGCGAGCCCGACCCTCACCCGGCCCACTGCCGTCACCGTCCGCTCCCTCAAGGACAACGGCGGCTACGGCCGCCAGGTGACCGTGTACGACGGCCTGATGCGCCCCGTGCAGACGCAGGACGAGGCCCACGGCCCCGGCCGGATCGTCCAGGACACGCGCTACGACGACCACGGACTCGTCTCTGAGCAGACCGGCTCCTATCTCGCCAAGGGCGAGCCGGAGACCGGTCAGTTCAAGCGGGTCAGCGACACCCTGGTGCCCAATCTGGTGCGCAACACCTACGACGGCCTCGGCCGCCCGGTGCGCAAGACCACCGTGCAGAGTGGCAGCCCCGTCTGGTACGACACCGTCGAGTACGGCGACAACTGGACCATCTCCCGCCCGGCCGGCGGGGCCGCCCCCGCCGTGCGCGCCTACTCCGACGCGCGCGGCCGGATCACCCGCGTCGACCACTCCACCAACCCCGCCCAGGACGACTGGCGCACCACCCGCTACTCCTTCGACGCGCGGGGCAACCGCACCCGCATCGAGGATCACGCGGGCAACCTCTGGACGTACGGCTACAACGCCCGGGGTCTGCTGGCCTCGGCCACCGACCCCGACATCGGCAGCGCCTCCTTCACCTACGACGCGCTCGGCCGGCAGGCCAGCGCCACCGACTCGCTCCAGCGCACCACGTACACCGAGTACGACGCGATCGGGCGTGTCCTGAACGTCCGTCAGGGCTCCACGACCGCTGACCCGGTCAAGTCCTTCACATACGACCTGCCGGGCGCGCTCGGCAAGGCGGCGAGCTCCACCCGGCACGAGGGCGGCGCCGACTGGACCGACCGGGTCACCGCCTACGACGACAAGTACCGCCCGACCACCCGTGAGATCGTCGTCCCGTCCCAGGCGGGGCCCAAGCTCGCCGGCACCTACACCTACCGCTACGCGTACACCGAAAGCGGCAAGCAGCTCTCCGTCAGCGTGCCCGCGATCGGCGGTCTCGCCGCCGAGAAGGTCATCACCCGCTATAACGATGACGGTCTGGCCGAGTCCACCTCCGGCCTGAGCTGGTACACCTCGGACGTCACCTACTCCGCGTACGGCGAGCCGCTGCGGACCGTCAGCGGGCCCCAGCCCTACCGGGTGTGGACCACCAACTTCATCGATCAGGAGACCGGCCGACTCCAACGGACCGTCTGGGACCGTGAAACCGCGTCCTCGCACAGGATCTCCGACTCCTACTACTCCTGGGACCGCGCGGGCAACCTCACATCCGCGGCCCGCAAGCAGGCTGACGGCGCCACGTCCACCTGGGACAACCAGTGCTTCACCTACGACTACCTCGGTGAGCTGGTCCACGCCTGGACATCCGGCCTCGCCGTGACCGCCGCCACCGGCTGCAAGTCCGCCTCCGGCACCGCCTGGGGCTATCGCAGTGACGGCCAGAGCAGCGCCGGACCCGTCGCCGAGGCACCCGACGCCGTCACCGACGCCGCCGCGCCCGACGCCGAGATGCAGGCGTCCCTCGACGCCGCGGCCCCCGCCTCCGGGTCGGTCGCCACCGCCGCCGGTTCCTACTACCAGTCCTTCACCTTCGACGCCGTCGGCAACCGGGCGTCCCTCACCGAGCACGACCCGGCGAACTCGGCCCTGGACGCCCGTACCACCTACAGCTACGGCAAGACGGTGACGGGCAACGGTACGAGCGCCCCCACCCTCACCCAGCCCCACCTGCTCAACAAGGTCGACCGGCCCACTGGCACCGACCCCGGTTACGTCAACGACGCCACCGGCAACACCACCGAGCGCCACCTCACCGGCGGCGACCAGATCCTGGACTGGAACGCCGAGAACAAGCTCGCTTCCGTTACCGGCGCCGGCGACGGATCCGGGCCGATCACCGGCCTGAACGGCAAGTGCATCGACCTCCAGAGCAACACCCTCACCGACGGCACCCCGCTCCAGCTCCACGGCTGCAACAGCACGCCCGCGCAAGCGTGGCAGACCACCGGCGACACCCTGCGCATCCGCGGCAAGTGCGCCACCGTCAACGGTGCCCTCGTCCAGCTCGCCGCGTGCAACGGCAGCACCACGCAGAAGTTCACCCTGCGCACCACCGACAAGGCGTTCGTGCACGCCGCGACCGGCAAGTGCCTGGCGGTACCCGGCGGAACCGACACCGACGGCACCGACCTCCAGGTGGTCACCTGCGCCACCGGCGCCGCACAGCAGTGGGCCCTCGCCGACCGCACCACGTACGTCTACGACGCGGGCGGCAACCGCATCCTGCAGAAGTCCGCGGCCGGAACCACCCTGTTCCTGGGCGAGACCGAGGTCACCACGGACCCCAAGGGCAATCTGCTCAAGGCGAGCAGGATCTACCAGCACCCCGGCGCCCCCTCCGTCGTCCGTGTCAGCAAGAACGGTGGTTCCGACCACGTCCTGAGCGTCCTGCTCAACGACACCGTCGGTACGGCCACCACCTCCGTGGAGCAGAGCACCGGCCAGGCAGTCATCCGCCGCGCCTTCAAGCCGTACGGCGAGACGCGCGGGACCCGGCCCGAGGACTGGCCCAACGCCCGCAGCTACCTCGGCACCGGCATCGACGACACCTACTCCGGGCTCACCCACATCGGGGCCCGCGAGTACGACCAGTCGACCGGCCGCTTCCTCTCCGCCGACCCCGTGGTCGACTTCGCGGACCCGCTCCAGATCAACGGCTACGCCTACGCCAACAACAACCCGATCACCAAGAGCGACCCCGACGGGCTCCAGCCCATCGAGTGCTGGGAAGGCACCGCCGTCTGCGAAGGCGGCCGCATCGTCAGAGCCAAGAACGACGACGTGAAGCCGACCAAGGCGCTGACCGACGTGAAGGTCACCAAGAACAACAAGACCTACCGTGTCATCTACGACGAGCGAGGCGTTCCGCACACCGTCGGCTCGCCCGGAAAGATCCAGTCGGAACGCGTCGCCATTCAATTCATGAACGACGACCTGCGCTCGTCGCTCAACCTGTACGACCCGAAGACGGGCAACGGCAGTGAGTACCTCTGGCAGGACGACGCGGGAGTGGTCCCCAAGAAGGGCCTGGTCCACGACGCGAACGGCAACCACCGGGTGGCCGGCACGACGGCCGACTTCATCAAGGTCACCTGGAAGAACGGCAAGATCGTCGACGTGGAGACCTGGGACGCCAACGAGTCGACGCGGGGCCACGACTCCAAGACCGTCGGTGACATCGAGAAGACCATCAACAACAAGCTCGACCCAGAGGGCAAGACACAGAGCCAGAGGGTCGTCTTCGTCGCCAACAGCATGGAACAGGCCAAGGCCGTCGCGGACAAGTTCGTCGGCAACGCCAATGTCCGAGTAATTTTCGCAGGTGACGGGAAGCCCGGCTCCACAATGTTCGACACCCACATGTCGGGCGGTCTGCGAGGCGGGAGCATCTCGGGCACCGGCAGGACCAGTGGAGGTGGTGGCGAGAGCAGCGGTGGTAAACGCGGCGGCGGTCTCGGCGGCAAACTGATGAACGGCGCCGGCATTCTCGGCGACCTGACGTTCATCTGGGAGGGCTGGAAGACCTTGGAACGCGGCTGCGACGACGTCGTCGTCTCGTGCGGCCCCCCGCCGACCGCCTGACCGGCGCGGCCTGCCAAGGTGGGCCGCCGCGCATCGCACCACCCGCACCGAGCGCGGACTTGCACCACAGGAGGGAACACCATGGGCAAACAGCGCATCACCGTCTGTCTGCCGCCCGTCGGCCCCGACAGGCTGAAGCAGGCGATCGGCCAGGCCATGGCGCCCTTCTGGTACGACCGTGAGGACCGTCCCCATCCGGACTGGGTGGGGGAGTGGAGCTACTGGTTCATCTCCGGAGCGGGCTGTCTCTTCGACGTGCTGCCCGGCCACGAGGACGACCCCCGACTCGTGCGGCACGACGATTGGACCGACCCCCCCGAGGACCTGCCCCCTTCCCGATGCCACGGCGGCCCGCGCGGCATCCTCGAACTCGACACGCCCCGCGCCGCCGAGGCCCGCCGCGCGGGCGACACCTGGATGGCGTACCAGGCATTCTCAGACTGCTACCCGCCGGCGTTTCCCTTCCATCACTTCGCCGAGCGGGCCAGGGCCCTGGAGCCCGAACGTGCGAGGGAGGCGGCCGTGACGGCCTTCCGGGAACAGCCCCTCATCCAGGCGATCGAGGCTGACCCCGCTCTGGAGGAGCGGTTCACCTCCGACCCCGTCCTTCACTTCGACGTGGACTTGGAGACGTACGTGGCCCGCCATGTGGCCGCCGTATTGCCCACCCCCGCGCTGCTCACCCTCGACGGGCGGTGGGTGGAGGGCGGCGGCCCCGAGTACGAGCGAATGTTCAACGCCTGCCTGGACGGTCTGCCTGCCGACACGATGGTTGTGCGGGTGCTCTACCACTCGTGACAGAGCAAAGGTATCGGCGGTATGGCGTGGGTCGGCATGGCCGGTTTGTGAGTGGGCGGTTCGTAGGGTGATGTCCGTTTCCGGCTGAGGTTGGAGCAAGGTCGCTGATGGAGGTTGCGTCGGCTGTTGCTTCCTGGCGAAGTTGCCGGTGTCGGCCTCGGTGAGGATCCCGATTTTGACCAGGCGTTTCAGCTTGGCGCGCGTGCCTTCGACGTTCTTCGGCTGCAGTTCGTGGCCGAGGGCTTCGCAGACGTCGTTGGCCCGCAGCGGCCCGGTCGCGTGGTTGAAGGCGGCGGGGATGCGGGGGTGGTCCGGATGCTCGGGCAGAGTCGGGCACGACGGCTGGGAGCCGGTCGGCGAGGCCGGTGACGGTCTTGCGGGTGATCGCGAGGTGCTCCAGGTGTGTCTCGGCCTCCCGTAACCGGGTCTGCAGGCCGTCGATCTGTGCGCGGAGGTCGCCGGCCAGGGCCCCGGCGGCGTCTGCCTGGAGGGCCAGGGCGTCGAGCAGGGGCTGGATGTTCACGTCGCCACCGCCTGCGCTTCGCGCCTGGTGGCGGCGTTCGCGCCGGCGAGGCGTCGGGTCATGAAGTGGGTCGTCGCCCAGTAGACGCGGGAGACGGAGGAGGACGGGCGGTGCTCGCGTCGTTCACGCCTGTCGCGCACCTTCCTTGCTGACGTTCGTGTGGCTGCTCGGGATCATTTCGTCGAGGTCGGTGGCGTAGTCAGTCAGGGCAATCACCTGCAGCCGAGGCAGGGTCGCGTTCCTTCGTGCGCGGGTCCTGCACCGACAGGCCGGGTTCCCGCGGTCGCGTCGTTGCGTCACGGGTGTCTCGACTGCAGTTGAGGCTGACGCGCAGGAGACACTGTGGGAGGCCCACAACCTGGGTAGTCTTGCTTCTTGTCGTCAGCGGTGTCCCTGTCGGTGGCCAGCCGGTGGCCGGACGCCTTTGGACGACGTAATACGAGGTAGCACAGACTAATCAGCCGCATATTCTCTGATCAGGCAGAACGTCACCTCACAGCACGGTGGGGTACCAGGCAACACGAACGCTCACGGTCTCGTAATGCGTAGGTCTCGGGTTCGAATCCCGAAGGCGGCTCTGTGGTGAACCCCAGGTCGGGCCTTTGACCTGGGGTTTCTTGTTTCGAGTGACCTTGGAATCCGGGCTAATCGGGCACCTGTGGTCTACGCATCGCCATGCGTAGGTCTGGGATCGAGTGGCGGTGGGCGTTTCGGTTCACAGGGCTGTGACCTGGTTTTATGTTCGGTGCTGCCGGTCAGCTCGGGTCTGTGGCGTTCGGTGTGGTGGCCATGCGTGCAGCGATTGTGTAAATGGGTCCCGATCTGCCGTGAGGTCACAGGCGTGCTTGGGGCGGCAGGGTTGTGCCATCCGGACAATCCCACGATCAACGCGCTCCACATGGGGCGCGATCGACAACCCGCTCGTAGAGCGACTCCTGCGCCTGCAACAGTTGGCGCTCAACAGCCTCATTCAGGTTCGGGTTGTCGATGAGGACGCAGCCGGAAACTGGTAGGGCCGCAGCCGTGAACCGATCTGGAACTGCGGCTCAGTGGCTGAGTGTGAAGGCGGCAGGGCTGTGCGTCAGGACAGCGGTCGTCGGGTCGGCGGTATCGGATGACCGGTGGTGTCCGGTCGGTTCGGCTCTGCCGGGCATGACTTACGTAAGATCGTCATAGAAATGTCCCCGACGGCCGCCTGGCCATGGGGAGGTCAGGTGGTGATGTGACTCCGCTGGTGGGCCGGGCGACGGAGCTGGAACTTCTGGACGCGGTGCTCGATCGAACGCTCGAGGGGGACGGCGGCCGCTCCGTCGTGGACCTCGCCGGGACCGCAGGCATCGGCAAGAGCCGGTTGATGGCCGAGTTCTGCCGACGGGCACAGGCCCGGGGGATGACGGTACTGCGCGGCCGGGCCACCGAGTACGAACAGCACATCCCTTACCAGCCGTTCAGTGACGCACTCGCCGACCACGACATGGAGTTGACGGATCGGGGTGCCACGGACGGGCGCGGCGACCGGTTCGGGCTGCAGCGCTCCATCGCGAAGTTGCTCGTACGGATCGCCCGCAGCAGCCCCGGCTCCGGGCTCGTCGTGGCGTTGGACGATCTGCACTGGGCGGACCCGGCGTCCCTGGAACTCCTCGACCACCTCGTCCGCCATCCCCCGAACGCCCCCGTCGTGATCGTCGTGACCCGTCGCAACCGTCAGACGACGGCCTTCCTGGACGCCGCGCTCACCCGGGGCATCGACATGGGTACGGTGCTGCGGCTGACCCTCGGACCCCTCGCCGAACGGGCGTGCGTCGAGGTACTGGCCCCCGGGCTGGCCCCCGGCATGCAGCCTGGCCGGGCCGCCGAGCTGTACGCCGCCAGCGACGGCAATCCGCTGTACTTCCTCGCCCTCCTCCAGGCCGGACAAGCAGGACGGAACGCCGGGCAGGACGCCCTACTGCTCTCAGCCGGGCTCGGCTCCGTCATGCTGGACGAACTGACCCCGCTGACCGCGGCGCAGCGCCGTACCGCCGAGGCGGTGGCCGTCCTGGGTGACCGTGGCAGTGCTTCTTTGCTGGCTGTGGTGAGCGGCCGGGACGAGGCCGAGGTCGACGAAGACCTGGGAGCGCTGGTCGAGCGTGATCTCCTACGTCCCGGGCCGGGCGGACGGTGGGCGCTGCGCCATCCGGTGCTGCGGGCTGTCGTACACGAGAGCACCCAGCCCCTGGAGCGCACGCGGATGCACCGCCTCGCCGCGGCCGCGCTGGCCGCCGCCGGAGCCCCCGCCACCGAACGCGCCCACCACGTCGAGCAATCGCTGACCGGATGGGACCCGCAGGCCGTCGCCGTACTGTTCGAAGCGGCCGAGCGCTCCGCCTCCACCGCACCCGCGAGCAGCGCCCATTGGCTGGGCGTCGCCCTCACCCACCTGCCCGACCAGCCGCAACACGCCACGCTGCGCCGCGATCTGATGCTGCGACGGGCCCGCGCCCTGGGCGTGTGCGGAGGACTGCGGGAGAGCCGGGATCTGCTGCACGAGGTGATCGCCATGTCACCGCCCGACGAGGCTGGGGCGGAGCGAAGCGTGCGGGCCTCTGCCGTGACACTGTGCGCGGTGATGGAGCGTCACATCGGGCGGTACGCCGAGGCAGTTGCTCTGCTGCGTCGCGAACTCTCCCGGACACCGGGCCCGTCCGACGCCGACGCGGTGGAACTCGGCCTGGAACTGGGCTCGTCCGCGCCGCACGCCACCTCCTACCCGCAGATGCGAGCCGACGTGGCCCGCACCCTCGACCTGGCCCGGTCGCTGGGCGATGAGGTCGCCCAGGCGGGCGCCCTGTCGATCGCGGCACTTGGGGAGACGTACGAAGGCAACATGGCTGCCGCACGGGAGGCCACCGACCGGGCCGCCGCGCTGGTCGACGCCCTTACCGATCACGACCTCGCGGGTCTGTGCGAGCCGTTGGCCCGGCTCGGCTGGGCCGAGGCGTTCCTTGAGCGGTACACCGATGCCGAACGGCACGCCGACCGCGGTTTGGCCATCGCCCGGCGCGGCGGCCGGCTCTACGTCCTGCCGCACCTGTTGCTGTGCAAGTCATATGTCCATCACCAGACCCTGCGACTGGACTCGGCCGTGGAACTCGCGGACGAGGCCGAGACGATCGCCCGCGGCATCGGCAGCGACGAACTGCTGGCCTTCGTTCTGACCAACAAGGCGTATGCCCAGCTGTTCGCCCTCCCGCCCGGTGACCAGGCCGCACTGGTGGTGGCCGAGGAAGCCGTCGCCGCAGCGGGTACGCGTACCAACTGGTGGGCGTCCATCGCCTGGTGCGTGCTTGCCCAGGCGGCGATGCACGCCGGTGATCCGCAGCGCGCCCGGGCCGCGGTCTTTCGTGGCGGAGGCGACGACCTGAACGGACTTCACCCGTCCATGCGCCCGCTCATCCTGGAGATCCTAGTCAACTCCGCCATCCTGACCGGCGACACGGATGCCGCCGCGACCTGGGCGGAGCGGGCCCGAAAGGAGGCGGAGCAGCTGGACCTGCCGTCGCAGCAGGCCTCGGCGCTGCGCAGCACCGCCCACTGTCTGTCCGCCGGCGGCGACATGGCAGCGGCCGCTGAACTGTTCGAGGAGGCTGTGGACAGGACGGCCCGCGGGGGAGCGGTGCTGTGGGAAGCGTTCAGCCTGCTGTTCGGCGCACCCCTGGCCGCCGCCGGCGATCCGGACCGCGGCCGCGCCATGTGGACACGCGCCCGACAGCTCGCCGTGACCGGCGGCGCGCATCAACTGACAGGCCTGGCCGACGCGATCCACTCCCTCGTGCACCCCGTGCCGCCGACCCAGCCTCCAGTCCCGAACCCGGGCCTCTCCGCCCGCGAACGCGAGATCGCCGCCCTGGTCGCCGCCGGCCTCACCACCCCGGCCATCGCCGCCCGTCTCTTCCTCAGTCCCCGCACGGTCGAATCCCATCTCAGCCGTATCTACCGCAAGACCGGCGTCACTTCGCGGGCCGCCCTCGCCGTCCTCCAGACCAGGCTCGAGCTGAACGACCCGACGGCCGGGGCTACCGGGGCTACCGGGCCCACCTGATGTGGCCGGTGAGCGCGCACGTCGGATGTCCGGAGGCACCCTCTTGCCGGCCGGTCAGTCAGTGGGCCGGAAGACGGGCTTTCCTTCCCACAGCCGGGAGAAGAGCGTGCCCGGGTCCAGCTGGGCTTCGTCGTCCCCGTCGTCCTTGGTGAACACCTCGTCCACCAGGAGGGCGTGCAGGTACTCCTGGACGCCTTCGCCGTACCCCTGCTGATAGTCGTCGATGTCGAAGTGGTGCTCCGCTTCCACGTCGGCCTGTACATCGTGGTCGTCCGCGATGACCAGACGTCCCCGGATGGTGCGTGCCTCAAGGGTGTGGTCGTTGTAGTAGCCGTAGACGATGTCCGCCTCGATGTCGCCGCTGACGTGCATGTCGCCATCGGTGTACACCGCCTGGGCCGTCACGTCTCCGCCGATGACGATGCCCGAGGCGGGGCGCGAGTCCGCCAGGCAGCCCTCGACGGTCAGGGAGCCGGTGACCACGAAGGAGCGCATCACCTGAAGGTTTCCCCTGACGGCGAGGTCGCCGTGGTGGAAGAAGGGAGCGCGGACTTCCTGCTCGCCCACCAGGGTCCGGGCTGTGCCCGTGTTGCCGAGAGCTCTCCGGCAGAGCTTCAGTAGCCACACGAAACCGTCGGGGCCGCAGTCGCGTTTCAGTGCGTCGATGAAGTGCTGGTAGCTGTCGTACGTCTCGTCCAGGTGCCGTCGCAGCCTGGGGTCGTCCTCGCCTTGGGCGCGCAGTTCCGCTGCGGCCCGGCGTACCGCGTGCATGTCGATGGGCAGGGGTCCGCCCTCGGTGTGGGGGTAGCGGACGTGTGCGGGTGCCCCTGCCGCTTCCAGCAGGGGCACGATCTGCGACCGGGCGCGTCGTTGATGGTCGTTGCGCTGGTCCAGGTTCAGTGCGATACCCAGCGGTGTCTGTCCGAGTTGGTTGACGGCAGAAGTGTCGGCGCCGCGCTGGAGCAGGAGTCCCACCAGCTGGGGCCGGGCCGAGCTCACGGTGGCGTGCAGGGGTGTGTTGCCGAGGCTGTCGGTGTCCGTCGTCGGCGCACCGTGATCGAGGAGGAAGGCGTAGACCGGGGTGGCGGTGGTGCTGTGGTGCGCGAACGAACCACCCATGACGTCCCCGCAGGGTCCGTCGAGGCGGGCGCCGTGCTCGACCAGGAGCTCCAGTACCGCCACCGACCGGTCGACGGCGGCTTGCGGCGCGGTGTCGTTGAGCAGGACGGCCCGGGCGGCGGGCGTGACCCCGACCCGGTCGCGGGCGTGCACATCCGCACCCGACTCCAGCAGAGCACGCACCACCTCCAGCGACGGCAGCGGGTCCCTGTCCTGGTAAGGGGCCTGGACCGCCCGGTGCAAAGGGGTGGCACCCTGCTCGTCAGGCGCTGACACCTCGGCGCCCTCGGCCAGCAGGGCGCGGATCCTCGCAACCTGCTCCAGAGGCCGAGCGCCGTGCGCAGGGCTGACCGCGTGAAAGAGGTCGTCGTCTGTTCCCGTCATGGCTCGGACCGTAGCCGACGCCTACGACGATCAGGGCCGGTGATGACGCTGGGGACGAGGGTTGGGTATCCGGTTGCGTGGTTTCACTGATCCACCTGCACTGGCCCGTCCACCTCAAGGTGTTGAGCTGGAGCGCACGTGCCGCGTCAGTCTTCTCCATCCTGTCAACGGCTCCCGAACCGTGGCCGGTTCCGGCTGGTCCGGCTGGTCGGGCTGATCCGGCTGATCCGGCTGGTCCGCGAACTCCGTCGCGTGCGCTGCCCGGATCTGCTCCCATGTCGTCACGGGGCACTGGCCCTGGGGACTGACCGTCAGGAACTTCTCGTACGGCACCTCTCGGAGAGGGACGTCGAGTTCCATCCAGTGCTCCTTGCCGGAGACCTCGTCCCACCCGTCGTTGGGTATCCGGATGTGGTCGCGTCGCGCGTCCTTGTTCTGGCTGGTGATCTGCAGGACGCCGGTATGGCGCGCGTGGCAGCTCACCACGACGCAGTAGTGCTGGGACTCCTCCCCGGTGCCTTCGCGGTAGGGGACCATGGCCAGCCATATCTCGCCCGGCTCCGGCACGGTCGGCCGGCTCGGCCTGCCGGGCCTGTCCGCGTACTGCCGGACCCGGGGTGGCAGCGCCAAGTACCTCCGGCCCCACCACCGTACGAGGAGGAAGAACACCATGGCCGTGAGCCCCGCCGCCGGGATCTCCAGCATCGAGGTGACCATCCACTTCGCGTAGGGGTCCGCCGGTTCCTCCATCGTGGCGCGCAGCGCCCCCGGCTCCACCTGGGACCGGGTGACCGCCACCGCTGCCGCGCACAGACCGAGGAGCACGGCAGTACGGGCAAGCAGCAGCCACCATCGGAAGGATGATTGGCCGCGGCCGGCCACCCAGGTCACAACGACCGCGGTCAGCAGGGAGATCCCCGCCAGGATCGGAAGCGCAGCCCCGCCGACGTGCTGCGGAGGCGACTGCGCGGCCATGAACCCGGGAACGACGACGGGAACCAGGAGGAGGTATCCGATCACGTACCACTTCAACAGGAGCGCAACTGTCAGAAGGCATGACTGCTCACGACGGCGCCTCATAGACCCCCCAAACCACACATGATCTTCGAAAGACACTCAGCCTGCGACCTGCTCGACCTGCTCGACCTGCTCGACCTTGGAGATCTGAGCGGACAGCACCTCATCAGGCAGCTCGGCTGTGTAGTGGCCGAAGGCCACTACGGTGGCGCCGCTGCGTACGACCGTGGTCCAGATCGGGATCGAGCCCGTCGCGGACGTCTTGTACGCCACCGCCTCGTCGCCCGCGTCCGGTGCGACGGCCGCCGCGACACCGTGGTACCCGCCGTTCTCGTACCCCGCGCA
The DNA here is from genome assembly GCF_040630255.1 of Streptomyces sp. NPDC005820. NCBI lineage: Bacteria > Bacillati > Actinomycetota > Actinomycetes > Kitasatosporales > Streptomycetaceae > Streptomyces > Streptomyces sp. NPDC005820. Next base: position 38,715 of record NZ_JBEXXE010000046.1, on the reverse strand, counting down.
ACTCTTCGCCGCTGTTCTCAGCTGCGCGAGCACGTGTTCGGCGCCGTCCTGGTCAAGGGCGAAGAGTTTGATCTCCACCCCGATCTGGTCGGCGGATTGTCCGGATGCCGACGACCCCACGGCAACGCTGTACCGGAACGCCTTCGCCTGCGGTTCGAGCTTGCCCACGGCGATGTTCAGCAGCGGCTGGCACTTGGCCGGGGATATCCGCTTCGCAGTGCCTTGGGGAGCCGGCATACCCGCCATCTCCTCAGACATCTGAAACTCACTCAGATCCGCGTCGACCAGGACAGCGGACTGCAACTGGGCGTCGCTCAGAGCCTTGGCCGATGTCCGGGGCTCAGCCGACGCCTGGGGCTTCTCGCTCTGCGCCGACGCGGAAGTCGACGCGGCCGCCCGGGAGGGCGCTTCCCCCGTCGTGTCGCCAGAGCCCCCGGTCCCACCGCCGCACGCGCTCAGCACCGCCATCGAAAGCACCCACACAGCCGCCGCAGCGCACCGTACTCGCACCGTTCACCCGCGCTCTCTCCACTCGATCACCCCGGAGGCATCCAGGGCCCGGTGGCAACGCTTCCGCACCCTCGGTCCGAGGACTTCGGTGAAAGTACGCAATCGCCTACCTAACTCGTGAGCAGGGGACTCCTCGGCCCCGGCCCGGATCCGCAGACCGTCTAGCCTGGGCCGATGAGCACCCCCACCTCGCTGTTGCGGGCCTTTCGGCCTCAAGTCCAAGAGCGTCTCTACGACTTCTACGAAGAGCTGCGGAGCGCCGACGACCTGTTCTGGGACCGCACCCTGCGCGCGTGGGTCGCGACCGGGCACGCAGTGGTCAGCAAAGCGGTGGATGCCCCGGGACTGTCCTCGGTGCGCTATGCCGACATCGAGGACGTCCCGGAGGAACTGCGGCCGCTGGCCCAGGTTCTGAGCAGGCAGATGCTCTACAACGACGCCCCCGACCACCCGCGGCTACGGGCCCTGATCAGCAAGGCCTTCACCCCTCGGGCAGTCCGGACATTGCGCGGCCGGATCGTCGAAGCCGTCGACAGGATCATCACCCAGGCGGCGCCGACCGGGCGGATGGACATCGTCGCGGACCTCGCCCGCCCCTTGCCTCTCACCATCATCTGCGACCTCCTCGACGTACCGGACCAGGACCGCCCCGCCCTGGCCTCCTGGTCCGAGCCGGTCGCCGAGGCCATCGGCAACTCCCGGCTGGACGCCGACCGCAACCGCGAGGCCTCGCAGAGCATGACGGACATGCTCGCCTACTTCCGCGAACTCCTCACCCGCCCCGACACCCCGCCGGCCCCCCACACGCTGCGTGCCCTGGTGAGCACACAGGCCGAGAACACCGACCAGGACCTCGACGAACTCCTCGCCAACTGCGCCCTCCTCCTCATCGCCGGCCACGAGACCACCACCCACTTCATCGGCAACGCCACCCTCGCCCTGCTCCGCCACCCGGACGCGGCCGACCGACTGCGCCGACGGCCTGATCTGATGCCCGCAGCGGTCGAGGAACTCCTGCGCTACGACGCCCCGGTACAGCTGATGCTGCGCCGGGCCCGACACGACCTGGACCTGTCGGGCCGCAGCATCGCCGAAGGCCAGACCGTGCTCCTGGTGGGCGGCGCCGCGAACCGGGATCCGGCCGTGTTTCCCGATCCCCATGTGCTGGACTTCGAACGGACCGGCGGACGGCACATGGCATTCGGGCACGGTCCGCACTTCTGCCTCGGCGCGGCCCTGGCCCGCCTGGAGGGCGCGATCGTCCTCGAGGCACTCCTGACCCGGCTCCCCGGCCTGCGGCTCGACGACACCACGCCGCCGCAGTGGCAGCGCAGCCTCAACTTCCGCGGGCTCACCCGCCTGGACGTCGCCTTCACCCCGCCGTCGGACGATCACGACAGCGGCAACCAGGCCGTGCCGACCACCAGTTCCCCGTACGGCGTCGACTCCGCGACACATGCCGGCGCGTGCCCCGCCCGCCCCGGGCCCGGCCACGTCGCGGGCGCCTGACCACGGCCCGGCGCCCCGCCCTCGTCGCGGTGCGGGGCCGGCGATCAACGAACGCACGCTGCGAGCCGGGCCGGGACGACCGGCACCCCCGAACCCGAATCTGCCGGGGACACCCAGTGGCAGCACGCCACACGCCCGGCCCGCAGGCGCCGCCACGCAACAAGCCGCCATGGTAAAGAAGTTGGCCGTGTTTCACGCGGGGAACGACTGGCAAGTGCGCCAGCCCGACTACCGGTTGGACGCCGTCCGAGGAGGCCGGGCCTGCCCGACCAGAACCCGGAGTGGTGGGCGACCGTGTGGTTGGCGGTGTGGGCCGTCCTGGCCTCTCTCGCGGGACTGTGGCCGCCGGAGAGGTCCCGTCCCTGGCCCCGGTTCACCCGCCGTTGTCGCGTCGCCGTCTCGCAGGCGCTGGCCGACGAGAGCTTTGAGACCGGTTTCAGGGTCTCGCGGGCCGTGTTCGATGCGCCCGATCGGAGTGAGGAGAAGTCCGGTGCGGACCGCCGCGATCCCTCGCGCTCGCCCCGCAACCGCCAGGGACCGGAAGACGTCGACGACGACATCGGCGGCCTGGCGGACGTGGACACGCACGGCGGCGGCCTCGGGGGCGGCGACTGACCCAGCGCGCATGCCCTGCCGCCAGGCAGGGCGGCCGCCCTGCATTCAGCGGAGTGGCCCTACGAGCCGATCGGTTGACTCCGCGTTTTCCGTGCTCGGCCAGCACGTCCCGCACCGCCCGCAACCCCACCTCCGCCAGCTGCGCGGTGCCGTTCTCGCCGACGGTCGAACGCTGACCCTCTGACGGCGGCCTCTGAACACGGTTCGAAGCGCGGCGACACATTCTCGCCCCTGGTGGCGCAAAGTCTTGCATTCCCTCCGGAAACGGAGGCGTGCCGAGCGGCGACGCAGGCTGCTGATGGGTGGGATCTGGTCGGTGACATGCCCTTTGTCGATGGACCGCGACGCGCGAAACCCGGACCCGCCTGAAGAGCCCGACCGTCTCGGTTGCCGCCGCAGGCTACCCTGAGGAAGATTTCGAGCGGGGCCGACCACGGGGTGGCAGAAGTCCCGCGACGCGGCGAACTCCGCGGCCACGCACGCCGACAAAGCCCCGAAGGCGGCTGACACGACCGCGGATCACGCGGGTGACGCGGCCACCGCCGCGAAGGAAGCCACCGCGCACGCGCTGGCCGCCAAGGAGGCGGCGGACGCGGCCACCGCGGCCGTCAAGAAGGCCAAGGACGTCTACGCGCTGGCACGTGACGTCGAGGCGGAGGAAGTCACCGCCCGCACCAATGACGGCGTCGTCCAGGCGCAGGACCTCAAGGCGCAGGAGGAACAGCGCCAGACGGCGCAGACGGCTGTACGGCAGCGGTCCAAGGCACTCGCCACGGCCGCCGCGCGCCTGGACGGACCTCGCGGTGCATCGTGTCGACCCACTGCTCCTGTCGCTCGGGGCGACCGGCCGGCAGGCCCCACCGCTGTCCGTCTTCGCTGACCACGACAATCCGATTGCCGGCGACGCACACCGCCTCCGCGCCGTGTGGTGTACCCGACGGTGGGTCAGGAGGGGGATACCACGCAACGTGCCATTCCTGGCTGTTGATGGATGCGGTGAAGTCGACGCCATTCCCGGCGATGTCGCTCATGGGTTCGCTCCAGCGAGAGGATCAAGCGGCTGCGGGGACGGGGCCTTCGCCGGGGCGCTCGACGAGGTGGCCGCGTTCGAAGCGGGCTCCGGCGCGGACAAGGGCGACGAGGTGGGGTGCGTTCACTGCTCGCCAGCGGGCCTGGGCGGACTCGACGAGCTTGAAGACCATCGCCAATGCGGCGGCCGCGCTGCCGGCGCCCTTGGTGACCTTCGTGCGCAAGCGGACCGTGGCGAAGGCCGACTCGATGGGGTTCGTGGTCCGCAGGTGGATCCAGTGCTCGGCGGGGAAGCCGAAGAACGCCAGCAGCTCTGCTTCGTCGTCCGTGATCCGCTTCACGACCTTGGGGTACTTCGCCCCGTACCGCTTGGCGAACGTGGCGACGGCCTTGACCGCGTGGTCCTTGTCCTCGGCGTTGCAGATCTCCTGGATCGCGCGCTTGGCGGCGGGCTGCGCCGACTTCGGCAGGCGTCCAGGACATTCGCGGTTTTGTGAACCCAGCACCGCTGAAGACGGGTTTCGGGGAAGACCTCTGCCAGGGCCTTCCAGAAGCCCAGGGCTCCGTCGCCGACCGCCAGGACGGGGGCGCGCATCCCGCGCCGGGCGGCGTCCCGCAGAAGGTTCGCCCACGACTCGGCGGACTCGCGGTAGCCGTCGGCCATCGCGATCAGTTCCTTGGTGCCGTCCGCGCGCACGCCCATCAGCACCAACACGTACGACTTCGCCTCGGCCAGACGGATGCGCAGGTGGATGCCGTCGGCCCATACGTAGACGTAGTCCGCTGCCGACAGATCCCGTTCGCCGAACGCCTGGTGGTCGGCCTGCCACTGCGCGGTCAGCCGTGTCACGGTGGCCAGCGACAGCCCGGCGTTCGAGCTGAGGAACCGCTCCAGCGCGGGCACGAAGTCACCCGAGGACAGGCCGTGAAGACAGAGCAGGGGCAGCACCTCGCTGATCTTCGGCGACTTCCGGCACCAGGGCGGCAGGATCGCCGAGGAGAACCGCTTGCGCTCGCCCGTCTGCTCGTCGATGCGTTTGTCGTTGACCCGCGGGGCCTTGACCTCGACCGCTCCCGCGGCGGTGGTGACCGACCTCGGCTGGTGGTGGCCATTGCGGACCACCAGGCGGCGCCCGGATCCGTCCCGTTGATCGGCCAACTCGGCTATATAGGTGTTGACTTCGGCCTCCAGCGCGGCGGCGGGCATCCGCCGGGCGCCCTCGCGGACGATCTCGTCGATCAGGGAGCCGTTCGGCGTGGTGCCATCTTCGTTGACTACGCTGAGCACGGGCGTGCCCTTCCCGACCGACGGTGCAACGTCGGCCTACTCGATACCAGTCGATCGATCCCTCGGGAAGGTATGCCCTTCGCGCACCAACCCAAGACCGATCCACAGGTACTGAGCATTGCTCCGCTTACGGCCACCAGTGGCTGACCTCGCGGATCGCGGCCAGCTCGGCGGTTGCGACGCCCTCGCCGCCCAGCGCCACGATGACTGAGGTAAGCCCGGCCAGGTCGCTGAGTAGATCGTCCCGGGCTTGCTTTGACAACTCGCGGATCAGCCAGGTGCCGGGCCGGCCAGTCCAGACGCTGAACAGTGCGTCCCTGGGCAACAGGGCCGCGAGCTCCTCCACTGCCTGACGACGATACTTCGGTTCCCACAAGGCACACGCGAGTTTCACCGCCCGGGCAGTCTCACCCAGTTCGGCGAGCCGGATGGCCAAGGCGGAGAGCACCGCCTGCTCTGCCGCCGACCCTGTTGTTGGCCACACCCACTCGCCCGCCACGGACTCGGTTGCCGTACGTGCCTCGGCCGTACGCGCGAGGAGGCGCTCGATCGCGTACAACGGCAGACCCCGCACGATGCGGGGCAGCGCCACCGTCAGGTTCTCTGCAGTGCGCTGCAGCACCACCGTCGGGTCCTTGACGGGGTACGACCATGACGCGGCAACCAAGTCGTCGGCCATTTGCCCGTCTGCGTCGCCGTGGCGCATGACGAGCAACGCGACCAGGGCGTGGTCCACGTCGGGATGCCGCGTGGCGCCATGCTCTCGTAGTGCGAGTGTGATGGCGGTTTCCGGGAACGGAATGCCACGAAGCTCCGACCTCGTGGTGAGCAAGCCTGCCGCCTGATCCGTCAGATCCGGAGGCAGGTTGCGCGCAATGGCGGCGAACGCCATGTCCTCAAGGTCGCCACTGTCGCTGGACCAGAAGGAGCCGCTCCAATCGGTGTCGAGACACGCGAGCGCTTCTCTTGCCACGTCGGCGCGTACGTCGTCCGAGAGGTAGGCCAGCAGGTGGCCGAGCAGGGCTGCCTTGAGCAGAGTGACACTCTGCTTCTCCATCTCCCTTTCTGCGTGAGCAAATTCCAGGCGTGTCCGGCGGGAGTCCAGGAGCCATTCGGGGACGTCGTACGCCGCATCGTCGTACACCGACTGCCATGGCTCGAAGGAGTCCCACCCGCGATCAAGCGGTCGTATCGTGCGTACGACGGCCACGGCCTCGTCGGTCCAGCCGGCATCAGCCAGGGCCCCCAGCAGTGTCGTGTACCACGGCCGCATGGAATGGCCCCTGTCCTTGGCAATCGCGGCAAGCACTTCAGCCGGGCGATCAGGTGCGAACCGCGCAAGCGCGGACGCACGCTCCTCAGCGTCCTGAATCCTCTTCGCCGTTTGCAAGGCATCGTCGAGGAGCCGACTTCTGTCAGTGGCGGGGAGCGAGCGAGCGATCTCCAGCATCATCGAGACCCGGTCCGTTGCAGTGGCATCCTGAGCCACCTCGTCAGCGACTTCGACACGATCTGTTGTGGCCAAATGCGGGATCAGTCGGCTTACCGCATGGCTTTGCGCGGCCGCGTCCCCGATGACACCCGTAAGGGTGAGCGCCTGGGTGACCTCCGCTGCCGACAGATGTGGCGCGATGGCTCCCAGGATCTGGGCTCGGGTGTCGCCGTCGGCCGTCGACCGCGCGAGATCGAGGGCTTCGTCCTGGTGGCCGAGTTCGGCGAGACGGGCACCAAGCGCCGCGAGGGCCTCAGCCTGGTATGCCCTCTGGCGCTTGACGCGTACGAGGGCCGTCCGAGCGAGTGGCGCGGGCAGGTGCGCCGCCACCGTCGCCATGGCCTCTCCACGACGCGGCGACGCTTTCGCCTTGAGCACCATCTTCAGGGCCCGCTCGAGTGTCTTGTTCGTCAGCGGCTCGGACAGATATCCGGCGATTACCGCGTACGCCGCACCTATTTCGGCCCCGTTGCCCAGCCCTGTGACACCGTCGAGTACCTGTCGCAATTGGGAGTCGGTCATCCAGGGGAGGAACGGGAGCAAGGCTCGGATTCGTTTGGCCGGTCTGCCGGTTTCGAACGCGTGCGTCATGGCGGCCTCCCGCAGCGACTGCGGCAGGTGTGGCGCGATTCTCCCAAGTGCGCTCCAGCGCGCCTCGGTGCCGCCGATTTGCTTCGCCGCGTCGACCGCCCGATCCGACAGTCCGCAGTCGGCGAGAACCTTCGCGACCCGAGCCTGCGCCTGCGCCCGTGACCGGCCGGCCTTGAGTTGTGCGGCAGATTGGATGGCCTCTGTGGTCGCTTCGGGCCTGTGGGCAGCCGTGATCGCCAGGGCCGTCGCGCGGAGCGCCGGATTCTTGAGGCGCTCTACGGCTGCCCGGCCTTCCTCAGCATGACCAAACTCAGTCAGCCGGGCGGCCAGCCGCCCGATCGCGGTGGCGCGGACGTCCTCTTCCGCATCTGACTCCGCCGTCGCCTCCGCGGCCGCCAGCGCCTCGTGTATGAGCTCATCCGGTAGGTGAGGTGCGAGCGCGGCAAGCGCGGCGCACCGCTGCGCCGGATCGGGTACGCGGGCTGCGTAGGTCAGTACCTCCCGGGCGCCGCGTACGTCCTGTGCGAGGGCGGCGGCGAGCAGCTCGGGCGGATTGTTGCGGGCGAGACTGTTCAGGGACGCCGTGATCAGCGCGTATCTGATCTGCAGCGCGATGCTCTCCGCCGTTCGGCCGGTGTCGTCGGAGTCGCAGGCCGACTCGGCCAGCTGCCATGCCGTGGTGACGTCGGAGAGGAAGCCCGCGACGTCACCGCGGTCGCGCTTGGTCTCGTACCAGGCATTGTGGCCGTCGGCGGCGGTGAGGCTGATCAGCCGGTGCAGTTCGTCGGCCTGCCCCGCCTCGACGAGATGGCGGGAGAGGTGTTCGAAGAAGTAGCCATCGTCCGGTCCGCTCGGCCAGTCCTGCGGGCACTTGGCGCGGTAGGCGGCGACCAAGCGTCGATGACGGGCTTGCGCGTCACCGGTCTCAGACCGTACGGCGCGCACGTAGTCGAAGAGAAGGTCGTGCAAGGACAGCCGACGGTCTGCGTCGTCGCGCTGGACGAGCGACCGCTCCACGAGCAGATTGATGTCGTCCTGCGCCAGGTCCGGCCGGAGACCGTCCGCCGTCCACAGCGTCACCAGCACCGCCTCGGGGACAGCGACGTCCTCGGTGAATAGCGCGAAATCGAGGTAGCGAGAGACGACTCCAGCGTTGGGGAGTGCGTCCACACTTACCTGAAGTGCCTTCAAGAGGCTTTCGTGCCGGTAGCCCGGAAAGTACTGGTGGATGCTGGCCAGGTCAGCCGCACGGAGCTTGTTGAGTGCGTTGTTCCACCCGTCGTGTCGGCCACGCACCATCGCCCCGATCATGGACAGGGCCAGCGGCAGCCGTCCGCAGGCGCGGACGATCTCTCTGGCACGCTCCTGGTCTGCGTCCTGACCGGCCCATTTCATCAGCAAGTCCAAGGCGAGATCCTCGGGCAAGGCGCTTACCGGGTATTTGACCGCGTCGAGTGACACACCGGCTCTGGCATCACGTGTGGTGACCATCATCCGACCGTGCGGGCCGAGCACGTCGAACGCACCGAGATCCTCCTGGGACCAGACGTCATCGACCACCAGCAGACAGCTCCTGGCCGCCAGTAGCGTCCTCAGCCTTGCCGTTCCCTGCTCCGGCTCGGCGAACGCGCGGTCACCGTCGCCGAGCTCCCCTGCGAGGTCTGCCTGGCTGTGTGTGATGTCGCGCTCACGCCCGAGCGTCACCCACAGGACACCGTCGGGGAAGGATTCGCGCACCCGCTGGTCGCGCGCCACGGCGGCGGCGAGAACAGTCTTGCCGATGCCGGGCATGCCATGCACAACCACCGGCTCGCCGCTCATCGACAGCAGCGTGTCGACGAGAGTCGCCACATCCTCGCTCCGCGGTACGAAATTGCGCGGAAGTCTCGGTACGTAGCCGCTGACCCGAGCTGGCGCGCGAGCTGCCACAGTGATGTCAGCGATGCCCTTCAACAGAGGTGCCAGGTGCTCCGTCCGAGCCACCCAGACGGAGTCCCGCATCCAGCCGGTGTCGCTGTTGTAGCGAGCCGACACGACGCCGACGACGACGTTGTCCGTCAGGCGCCGGACCGGAGCTCCGCTCATCCCCGGGACCACCGCTTTCGCCTCGAGACGGCCTATCGCTACGCCGTTGCGTAGCGTGCCGCCGGCCCAGGATCCAGTTGTGTCGAGGTAGCGGTACTCGTGGGCTGGGTCCTCCACGTGGGACGCGCCCGTGACGGCGACCTGCTCCGTCATCAGCACGCTGTCTGTGGCGGCCATGCCAGGCACGGACTCCTCGAACGAGTGGTCCGCGCGCAGCACCGCGAGATCGAGCGCCGGATCGAGCCGCACCACCGTGCTCTGGGCGGGCGGACCCCCGCCGAGGGCGAGGTGATCGAGTGACACGGACGCGCCGACCTCGTCGGCGCCCAGGCTCCTCAGCACGTGCGAGGCGGTCACGAACACTGCTGGCGCGACCTGGAAACACGTCCCCTCGGGCCCGCCGTCACGAGTGAGCACCCGGCCGAGAAAGCCGGGCACCTGCCCGTGTGCGGTGGTCACGAGATCACCCACCAAGCAGAGACGGATCCTCTGTGGGCGGGGTGGTATGTGAATCCGATATGTAGGCGAGCCGGACACAGAGGGTGGCGTCAGCCGAGGCTCCCGCCACGATGACATTGCCGTTGGCCGCGAACTTCAGCGCGAACTCCACTTCGAGCTGGTCGGGACGCGCGCTCCGCGTGGCGAGTCGACCCAGCATGTCGACGGTGGTCGACGCCACCTCCACGATCGTCGACTGCGCTCTCTCGTAGGCGTCAACGACCTTCTCTCGTGCCTTGTCGAAGCCGGCCCCCGTCTCCTCGGAGCCTGCCACAGCCGTCGTCTCGACCAGGACCTCGACATCCCCGATGCGCATCGGAGCCAGACGACTGCCCATCTCCTCGCCTCCCCGCCGATCGCACAGCAGCCAGCCAGTGTGCGGAATCAAATGGTTGGAGTACAAAATCAGTGTAATTGGCGTGGACAGGCGTGGCATCTGCGAAGACACTTGATCGAATACTGGATCTGCGGGCGCCCGACGCTCAGGGAGGCCGAGAGAATCGTCGCGGTTCCGTAGTTCGATTGGGCTAGGCTGTTTCCACGCGGCTGACCTGCGAGAACGGTCATCGGCTCCGCCCTGGGCGCAGGGAGCGGGATGCCTTTCTCATCCCAATGCGGGTGTGTAGCTCCCCGCTTCGAAACCCCTCGACCCGTCGGCGGATCTGGCCGCTCATCGGGATGCTGCCCTGTCCCGGTCCGGTGTCCGGCCGTCGTTCCCAGGGTCCGATGGGAACGTGGTGGGAACATGAGGATTAAGAACGATCGAGAAAGACCGAGAAAGACCGAGAAGGGTCGAGCAAGCAGAGGGTGCATGAGTTGCGAGTATCACGCAATGTGAGCAAGGTTGAGGCGGTCCGACAAGATCATGTGCCGACTCGTAATGCGTAGGTCTCGGGTTCGAATCCCGAAGGCGGCTCTGAAAACACGGGCGCCTGGGGGCTGTGCATCGTAATGCGTGGGTCAGAGGTGCGGTTTCGGTGACGAGATCTGCGGCCTTAAGCCTCTGGCCTCGTCTTTTTATAGTCGGGAGAGCTGTGCCAGGCTCGTGCTACGGGTCTCCGGTGGACAAGCGGTGGACAGACGTGCAGCGTCGCCGACAGAACCGGCCAGAAGCTTTACGAAAAGAGTGGCCTGCAGCCCCGCTGCGGCAGCGGGGTCTGCTGGCTGCTGCCGCATGCAGCTTCGGACAAAACAGGGAGGCGGGTTCGGCCGTGCCACTGCGTCCTCTGGCCATGTGGTGGCCCATCCTCGCGGTCTGCGGTGGCAACAGCGGCCGTAGCAGCGCCCATTGACCGTCTGTGAGATCGCCGCGCGTCATCCCGAGATCGTTCCACGATCTTGATCAACGTCTCCAGCGCGCGGTGGCCTGGGCAGCCGCGCACTATTGCTCAGAGTGCGGTCCGCTCCACGGGGATCCACACCTGTCGGCTACTGTCCTGGGAGCCCGAGGATCTGGCAGCCGACTTCCAGCGGATCAACGATGTGCTGGCCGATCTTGAGGCCCACGTCCGCGAGCAGCTGCTGCCCGGGCCGGATCCCCTGGGCATGGTGAGCCGGGTATCTGCTCACACCGCTCCGCAGTTGACGCAAGGGGTCATGTGCTGTCCCGCCGAGCCGCTGAGGGCGGTTCGCTGCTCGCCGGCGCGGCGGCGGGCTCCGGTGGGCCAGGAGCACGGGGACGGGACGCTTCGGAGTCCTCCCCCACGAAGAGCGGAGTGTCGGAGCCACTGCCGCGCCATAGATACCGGGTGAGCAACCGCCCTTGGTGGTGCTCGTCGCGCGGGTGCCTGGGCAGTGGCCATCGCAGCGCACGGTAGAGCTCCGTGCGGTGGAGGTCGAAGGCGGTCTCCAATGCGTCGGCGAATCGTTCGGCCCGTCTCGGCAGCCAGAGTTGGTGTATCGCGACGGCGGCGGAGAGGCCGATCGGGATCGCCCACAGGGACCAGGCTCCGAAGGCAGGCAAGATCAGTGCCCACACCAGGCACGAGGCGGAGTCGTCCAGGGCTTTGCGGCCTGCGGACAGCTCGGTGCGCACGGCCTCGGGCAGCACCAGCCACAGGCGTGGCCATACCACGACGCCGTCGAGGCCATACTTGTCCAGGGGGCGGCTCTCGGCCGCACGGAGGGTGTTGCCGAGCCGGGTGGGCATCAACCGGTGGGGCAGCGAAGGCCTTCTGCGCAGGCGCCGGTCGAGTACGGTGAACCGGTCGGCGTCCCGCACATCGGGAATGGCGTCGGACGGTAGAACCCTGCCCGCCAGTGCCTGCCATTCGAGGTCTTCCCGGACTGCTCTTCGCGCTACGCGGGCGACGAGTCTGCGGCGGACCCCGGCCAACGGCTTCGGCCAGTACCCTTCCAACAGTCGCAGCACGGGAAGCGTGACCAGCCGGACAACGAGCCCGGACAAGCCCACCAGCGCCAGAGCCGCGACCACGGCGGCGACCTGGGCCGCCGTCGGCTGCTGGGAGATGGCGGCGGCCGCGTTCTGCATCCCGTTCAGGCCGCCGTGCCCGATCGTCCAGATGAGCAGCCCGCCCAGCCAGAAGACCAACGCGGAGGCAGACTGCGCCGCCCACCGGTCCGCAATGCTGCCGGCCACCGCCTCCCAGAACTTCCCCAACACCGCCGTGGCCCCCCTCAGTTCGGTTTCAGCACAGCGCCGTGGTCCGGGCAGGCGGGCACCGGGACACCTGCCGTCGGCCGGTACCAGACGAAGTCGCCGCCCGGGCACACATACCGCTCGGCCGACACCGGCTCCCCGGGGCCGGGGAGGTCGCCGTAGCCGCGGATCGGCTGGTGCTCCGGCGGACGCCGCAGCGGGTCGTGGCGGACCATGCCGATCCAGACGCTGATGTCCTCGTTGCTGCTGAGCAGGGCGCTGAGCGGGGCGTCGACGTCCAGTCCCTCATGGGCGTCGGCGAGCAGCCGCCCCAACGCGCCGTCATAGGCGGCCGCGTCCTCTCCCACCAGCTCCTCCAGGTAGGGCCTGATCGCGCGGGCGGCTTCGAGCAGGTCGTCGTCCGGCACGTTGTCCTCCGTTCGGTTGTCAGATCCCGGCATGGATGTAGCCGGCCCAGCGCGAGGGTGTCCAAGGACTTTCATCGCGCAGGCGGCGCACCGTGGTGTGCAGGGCGCGTGCGGCATGCCGGGCATCGGGGGTACCGCCGGCGGTGAGGTCCGCGTACACCTGATCGGTCACGCGTGCCGCGACGCCGTCCGTGAGGCTCCACAGAGAGCCGATGACATGGCGATAGCCGGCCAGCTGCAGGGCTGAGGTGATGTGGATCGACTCGTCCGGCAGTACACCGCTCGGCTCGGCCGTGCGGCAGGCGGAGAGGAAGGCGAGTTCGCCCTCGTCGAGCCGAAGGCGTGTGAGGTCCTGGACGGTGAGTGGGTGTTGCTGGTGGTCGTGGACGAGAAGCTGCCCGGCTGAGGGGTGTTCGGGGTCGCTCTCGCCGTGGCAGGCGAAGTGCACCCAGGAGTGGGCGGGCAGCTGCGCCAGTACCCGCGCGCGGGTTGCCTCTTCTCCGGTGAGGACAGTGGTGTCGGGCAGGTGCTTGCGCAGTGAGGCGATCTCGTGGGGAATGACAGGCAACGGTGCGGCCCCTGGTGTCTGCGGCATTGCCACCATGAGCGGGCCGGCGGGAGGTCGGACACTGCGGTCACGCGACCTCAGGTGCAGCAGGGAGCGCAGCGTGGGAGTGTAGGAGGAGACCGCGCGGTCGAGGGCGGTCCTCGGCCGTGTCGACCCCGTCTCCTGGTGATGTCCGGCTGCGTGGAGGGGGAGCTGCGCCAGCGGACCCACTGGGCACCACCACACACGGGGCAGGGGGTCGCCCGGCGCTCGCTCGAAGACTTCCGACCATGGGTCCAGGACAGGCTCGACCACGGTGTCCCACAACCAGCCCAGAACAGCGGACAGCGAACGCTCGGCGTCGCGCCGCGCCCGGAACGGGAGTGCCGGCCTGTCCAGGATGGCAAGTGCCTCCCGGAAGGCCGCTGTACGCGCCTCGAGCTCGCGGAGTTCCAGCCCGGGCAGCCGCACGCCGATGGCCGCTCCCTCGGACAGCAGCAGTGCATCCGACCGGAGGTCGCTTGTGTTGAGCACAATCACGGCCCCGTGCGCCGACACCTGGGACAGCGCGGCGAAGCGTGCCGGAAGCAGAAAGCGTTCAAATCCGGGGAGGGCGCGGATCTCACCGAGGAGCCCGTCCCAGCGGTCGGACAGCTGCCTGGCGTGGTCCTGGGAGTCCACGGCAGCGGCCACTGCAGACATCTGCTGTCGCGCTGGGGCGGGGGCTGGTTGCTCATCCGATGTCCCGGCGTCCTCCAGGGCGTGACGCAGATGTTCGAACCTGGCGGCGAGATCCGGTCGCTGCGCATGCAGGTCGCCGATGTCGCTCCGCAGTTCCAGTGCCTGGCCCAGCAGCACACCACGGCCCTGTTCCAGGACCTCGAGAGCGCCCTGCCAATCCCCCGTGTTGATCAGAAGGGCGGCGGCGGTTCCGGCCAGTCCGGCTCCACGTCCGGCGAGTTCGTGTTCCTGATCGAGGCGTTCCAGCGCTCTCGGCACTGTGAGTGGCAGCAGCGAGACGGCCTGGACGTAACTGTCCGCCGCCCCCCTCCAGTGGCCGACGGTCGTGGCGAAGTGGCCATGCAGCATCGCCGCACGCAGGCGGGCGTCCGGGTGTGCGGCGGCATCCCGAGCGACCGCGGCCAGGCACTGCATACCTCGGTCGAACTGCGGGCGCTGCGGTTCCCCGGTGGCTCGGTTGCACTGCAGCACCCCGAGGGAGATCCGGGACTCGGTATGGGCCGGGTGCTGCGCGGGCAGCAGATCCAGCGCGTCGCGCAGCACAGCCTCTGCCTCGCTGTCCGGCACGCCCGCGTTCGAGATCCCTTCAGTGGCCAGCAGAATGCCGAGCGCGGCGAGCACGAGGCCTCGCTCGCGGCTCGGTCCAGGCAGCAGCTCGGCCGCCGCGCGCAGCAGCTCCAGTGCTTCGGCTGCGTCCTCCTGACGACCAGTGAGCCGGAACCGCTCCCGCAGGTGGCCGGCGAGATTGACGAGGCGCCGCACCTGATGCGGGTGTCCGGACGGCGTGGCGGCCAGGGCGCGTCGGCTGACCGCCACCGACTCGTCCAGTTCGGAGCCCGCTCCTGGGCGTGTGGCCCGCGCACGCAGCAGGTTGGCCAGATTGCCGAGGTACCGGGCATATTCGGGGTCGTCGGTGGATACGGCATCCACCGCGATTCGGGCTGCCTCCAGTCCATGGTCGATCAGCGGTGTGGAGCCCAGGCGGGAGCCCAGCCGAAGGAGCATGTTGGACAGCTCGGTGAGGGGCCCGGCCTGATCGGGCCCTGCAGTCAGGGCGACCGCGTCCTGGGCGGCGCGCACCCCGGCGTCGAGGTCGGTCACCCGGCCGGTCAGCTCGTGGCGCTGCAGATGAGCCCATGCGAGGCTGATCAGCAGACGCAGATCCCGCAGGGCTGCCGGAGGCAGGGCTGCCACTGCGCTCTCGAGGATCTCGATCCCTTCGTCGAGATCCTCGGGAAGGTGGAAGTCCTGGTATCTGAGCAGCAGCGCCCGGGCGAGCCAGTCCGCTGACAGGGCTCGATCGGAGTGCAGTCCGGGCACCGATTCGTGATGGCCGGAAACCGCCGCTGCGGCGGTCCGGAGCAGCGTTATGCGCTGGTCGAGATCGATTCGGTCATGGGCCAGGTTGTACCGGGTGCCGTACTGATCGGCGGCGATCATCAACCGCCTGGCCTTGATGAAGCCTTTCGAAGGGGTGGTCAGGGCGGACTCCAGACCTGCCTCCACAGCGCGGTCGAGGTCGTCAGTGGCTCGGGTGGATTCATAACGGGCATGGAGGGCCGAAGTGAGTTCATGGAGGCGCGCCGGGCGTTCCGGATCTCCCTCCGGAGTGGCTGCCACGGCACCGGCCGCCGCCTCGACCCAGGGATCCAGAAGATCCGGGTCGCCGTCGCTCCGCTGGGCGACGCTGAGCAGTTGAGCGCAGGCCATGGACAACTGCGCGGACATCGGCTCATGGCCGGCGCCGCCAGTGGTGGCAGCCACAGCGCGGCGGGCCATGGCCACGGCTGACACCAGGCTGTCTTGATCGGCCCCGTTGCCGCCATGCTGCCCGAGGTTGTGCAGGGCTGCGGCCAGCATGGCGAGATGGGTGGGGTGGCCGGGGTGGCCGTCCCCCGCCTCGACGAGCACCTGACGGGCGATGCGGACGAGCTCCGCGAGGTCGGCGGACTCGGGGTGGGTCGTGGTGGCGGCTTTGGCGGTCAGCAGGTCGGAGCGTTCGGTCAGCCACTCCAAGCGGCGCGAGGAGCCTGGCGGCGTCCGATCGGCCCAGTCCCGCAGGATCTCCACGGCCTCGTGGAAAGCGGCCTCGTCCCCGGCAAGGAGGTATCTCTCCCGGAGGATTCCGCAGAGCAGCTTGACACGGGGTTCCGCCTTGGCGTGGTCGTGCGGGGTGGCCGTCACCGCGGCTCGCGCGGAAGGCAGGGCTTGGCACAGGTCGGCAGGCCGGCGCTGGAGGTTCCAGCGGCTCAGCAGCATCGCAGCCAGGCCGAATCGGTACGTCGCCGTCTCCGGGTCGTCCGGGGCAGCGGCGGCCGCCGCGCGCTCGGCCAGGGTGATCGCGGCATCGAGGTCCGCTGTCCCTCCGGATGCCAGGTAGCGGAGCCGGTGCAGCATATGGAGGTGGAAGAAAGCCTCGGCGGCGGGGACACCGGGGGCGGGCAGGCTTGCGATGGTCTCTTCCGCCAGGACGATGGCGACAGTGAGCGTCTCGGGAAGGGAGTGCGGGCCGTCCTGGCAGTGCTCGTATTGGCGGCGCAGGCTCATGCTCAGGTTGAACAGGCGCTGCGGGCGCAAAACATGGTCCGCAGGCGTGGTCCTGAGGATCTCACCGTCCAGAGCGGCGATCTCGTCGAGAATCGCGGGATCGGTGGTATCGGGGTGCAAGCGGTCAAGGGCATGGCTGAGGACCTCCGCCAGATTCAGGCGCATGGGATGGCCCTGGCCGAGGTCGGCCAGCAGCGCCCGCAGGTCCCGCACTGCGGCCTCCAGGTCGCCCTGTGCACCGGTGGCCATGGCAAGGTCGAGGAGGCTGCGGACCTGTTCGTATCTCACCGTGTCCAGATATATGAGCAATCCGATGGGAAGCCGGTCGGGGGCGTCGGTGCGCAGCGGACGCAGCAGGGCCGCGGCCCGATCCAGGTCCTCCTGGTCCTGGCCGGAGGGCAGGACCAGGTAGCGGCACCAGTGGTACCAGCCCAAAGCCAAAGCGAGGCGGAGGACGTCGGGACCCAGTGCGTCAGGGGTGTGCAGTTCTGCCCACAGCAACTGCCTGTCCTGTTCCGCCTCCGGTGTGAACAGGGCTCCGGAGTCGTCACTGTGCTGGAAGCTCAGGATGCGTGCCCGAGTGCGCACCAATGCCTGATCGAGGGTCATCGGGGTCCTCATCGACGGGATCGACGGCGGAGTGGAGCGCACCAGGACACCACCGCAGGGATTCTGTCCGCATCGGGGAACTCCCTTGGCTGTAGAACTGTGACGAATCGTCAACTTCGTAGGGAAAAACCGGTCTTGCCCTGTGCCGAAGACCACGGATCGCACATCATGAGGGGGTGCCGGCGCCCCGGCCACGGTGGTAGGGGGCGGCATGGAGGGGGCTGCGGTGCAGAGCCGAGGAGCGGGCAGTGCGCCATCAGCGCGGCACAGGAGGGTGCACCGGGGCCGGAGCGGGGAGAACGCCGCCACCCGGGCGCGTCCGGTCGGTCGGCGGCGGGAGTTCGAGGTGCTGGACGGCCTGCTGGCGGCGCTTCCCGACCGCGGCGCCGCGCTGCTGCTGTGCGGCGATCCCGGGATCGGCAAGAGCATGCTGCTGGAGTACGCCGCGCAGCGCGGCCGTGCGCAGGTGCTGCGGGCCCGAGGTGTGGAATCGGAGGCGGTCCTGCCCTATGCGGTGCTCGCCGAGGTCCTGCTGCCGCTGCGTAAGCACTTCGCGGAACTGCCGGCATCCCAGCGACGGGCGCTGGAGGCCTGCTTCGCCCTCTCCGACGCCACAGGCCCGGACCTGTACGCGGTGTGCGCGGGCGCGCTAGGGGTGCTGGCCGCTGCCGGGGAGGAGGATCCGCTGGTCGTACTCGTGGACGATCTGCACTGGGCCGATCCGTCGTCCCGGCAGGTGCTGCAGTTCGTGGCGCGCCGTCTGGAGTCCGAGCGGGTCGTCCTGGTCATGGCAGCGCGGTCCGGCCCGGGTGGCGGGACCGCCTGGGAGGGGGTGCCGCAGCTGACCCTGTCCGGGTTGGACCGTGATGCATGCGAGGAACTGCTGCGCGGTCTCGGTCTGGACCCGGCAGAGCCCGCAGCGGCACGGATCGTGGAACTCAGCCAGGGAAGCCCTCTGGTGCTTGTGGAGTATGCGGCGATGCTGCGGGACAGCCGGGGAAGCGGGTCGGATCCGTGGGGGACGGTGTGGGAGGCTCCGGGACCACTGGTGGAGCGTGCCTGGCAGCGGCCGCTGCAGGCCCTCCCTCGGGAGACCCGGGAGGCGCTGGTGTACGTGGCGGCCAGCCGCTCCGGGGACATTCCTGTGCTGGAGCGGGCGTTCGCCGCGGTGGGCCTGCCGATGGCGGCTCTGGGGCCGGCCGAGGAAGCGGGCCTGGTGCTTGTGGAGCCGGAGGGCGGCTACCGGCTGCGGCATCCGGTGCTACGGCCGTTGGTCCTGCGTGGGTGCCCCTTGGGCCAGAGGCTGCAGGTGTACCGGGTACTGGCCGAGTCATCGCCCGCGGACCTGCGCGCCTGGTACCTCGCGGCTGCGGCGACCGGACCCGACGAGGAGGTGGCCGAAACCCTGGCGGCCGAGGCCGAGCAGGCCCGGCGGCTCGGGGCCCTGGGTACAGCGGCCGAGACCTGGTACCGGGCGGCCGAGCTGTCACCGGCGCCGTACGACCGGGCCGTACGCCTGCTCCACGCTGCCTCGGACGGCTTCCACAGCGGCGCCGTCCGGGACGCCGTGCGCTGGTGCGTGCAGGCGCTGCGGTGGAGCCGGGATCCCCGTCTGACAGCGGACATCGAACTGCTCCGCGGACAGGCCTGCGCCTGGCTGGGGGACCCCGCGCAGGCCCATCGCCTGCTGGTGTCGGCTGCCGAGGCGGTACGGCCCGCGGACCCGGCCCGGGCCGGTGTCCTGTATGGCGCGGCCACGCTGCCCGCAGCGATGTCCGGCCATGTGCCCCTGGCGCTGGAACTCGCCCGGGAGTTTTCCGGGCTCGCCGACGCCGCGCCCGCTGACGGGCACGGTGCGGTTCAGCGGCGGCAGCAGCTGGCAACTGTGCTGCTCGGGGCCGCACAGGCATTGGCCGGCCAGGTCCAGGAAGGCCGGGAGCTGCTGTTGCGGGAGCGCGCGGCACTTCCCATGGCCACGACGCCCGAGCTGCAGCAGGTGACGGTGCAGATCGGTGAAGGCCTGTCATGGGTGGATGAGGACACCGCCGCCAGATCCCTGCTGAGCGAGGTCGTGGACCGGATACGGCGTGGTGGCTCGCCCGGGATGCTCCCCTACGCCCTCGCGGGCAGGTGCGAGGTCGACAGCTGGCGGCACTGGACCGCCGCCCGCGCGGACGGCGCCGAGGCCGTGCGCTGGGCCCGGGAGCTCGGGCAGGCGGCCATGAGCGGCTATGCGCTGGTCCTGCTGGCCCGCCTCGACGGACAGCGCGGCGACCGCTCGGCCTGCGAGGAGCACATCGCGGCATACCGCGGGCACGGCGGCGGACCAGGCACGCACGGCCTGGAGGTCTTCGCGCTGGGGGCGCTCGGATCGGCCGCGTTCACCGCGGGCGATCTGGACGACTGCGTACTCCATTTCGAGCGCGCCTTCGCACTCGCCCAGGATTCCGGCATGGCCAACCCCAATATGCTGACGTTTGTCGCAGACCTGACAGAGGTGCATGTTCGCAGCGGGAGACGCGACCGGGCAGCCGAACTGGTCGCCTGGCTGGAGGAGCGCGCCGGGGCGACCGGACTGGCCTGGCCGGAGGCAGCCGCAGCACGCTGCCGCGCGCTCCTGGCAACCGGGCCCGACGAGGCGGCGGAGTGGCTGGCCGCGGCCGACCGGGCCCACACCCGCCGGGAGATGGTCTTCGAGCAGGCACGGACCCGGTTGGTGCACGGCGAGGTATTGCGACGGCTCCGCCGCCCGGCGGCGGCACGGACCCCGCTGCTCGCCGCGCACGCGGCCTTCACCGCACTGGGTGCCCGCCCCTGGGCCGCGAGGGCCGAGGCCGAGCTCGCGGCGGCCGGGCACCGCACGGTCCCGCAGGGCACGGTGGCGCCGTTGACCGAGCTGCTGACGGCCCAGGAGCTGCAAGTGGCACGGGCCATCGCCGAGGGGCTGAGCAATGTGGAGGCGGCGAGCGCCCTGTTCATGTCGCGCAAGACGGTGGAGGCTCATCTCACCCGGGTGTACCGCAAACTGGGCATCCGGTCGCGGTCCGACCTGGCACGGACACTGGCGCGGGCGGGGGTGGTGCGCTGAGCCTTGGAGCGCAGGCGGGAGTCATCGGACCGGCTGCACAGCAGGACGGAGCCCCGAGCCGGCCTGCCCTGCGGAACCCCAGGGCGAACGCCGGTCGCTCGCCGATCCCACGGCCGGGGTCATCCGTACACTGCGCGCCCGTATGTCCGTACCCGTGACGATGGACCAGTGGTGGATGATCGCCTCCATGTCGTCCCGCAGCGGATTTCCGCTGCCCGTTCCGATGCC
Source organism: Streptomyces sp. NPDC005820 (assembly GCF_040630255.1). Lineage (NCBI taxonomy): Bacteria > Bacillati > Actinomycetota > Actinomycetes > Kitasatosporales > Streptomycetaceae > Streptomyces > Streptomyces sp. NPDC005820. The sequence goes on along the minus strand of NZ_JBEXXE010000046.1, from coordinate 18,311 downwards.
GGTCGGCGCCGCAAGGTAGAACGCGCCCGCATTGCCGGGACCCGGGAAGTTCCCGGACTCGAGGGCCCGGAGGAGGAAGGACAGCAGATCGGCAAGCTCGACGAAGGAGCGGCTGTGCTGGTGCGGGAGCAGACCCACGCTCAGCCCGATCTTCCTCAGCCGCTCCGAGGTGGTGCTGGCGGTCGCCCGCAGGTCCTTTACGACGGGTGTGTCGGCACTGATCGTGAGATGGAACCAGGAGAGCAGGGTGACCGCACCGAACTCCTCGCGCGCCAGGACCGGGCCGGCGGGCAGCAGGAAAGGGGTGACCCCGAGAGCGGAACCCGCGCCACGGCGTTCCCGCAGCGCATCCGAGATCTGGCTCACGAGGTCCTGGATTCCGAAGTTGTCGGTGGCGTTCGGCCCGGAGGTGTTGCGGGCGTTCTCGATGCCGTCCCAGACCTTGCCCAGCAGTTCCTGGAAGTGCTGCACAAAGCCGAGGTTGGCCGAGGGCGAGCGCACGTAGGGGTGGGCGCCGGGCCTGCCGTCCCTGGCGTGGCGGAGATCCAGCCCGAGGAGTCGGTGGTAGGCGTTGCGTCGGACCGCGTCCGCGTCGGGTCGCAGGGATCCGGTCGCGTCGTGCGGGGCGTACGGCGACTGGGTACGGAAGAACAACGCCTCGGTGGCTTCGAGCCAGCGGACCGTGGCCGGTGTCGGGGCGTTGAAGCGGTCGGTGTGCAGGAAGGCACCGAGAACGCGCCGGAAGATCTCCAGGATCAGCGTGCTTTCCATCATGTAGGCATAGACCAGGTGGTCCATGCCCAGTCCGGCCAGCTCATCGTCGAGCCGGTGCCGATCGGGCCGACGCGGCCGCCACCCGGTGCGGGGGGAACCGGCCTGGTTCGGGGCCATAACCTCCCAGGCGCGTTCCAGATAGTCGATGAGGTCGGCGGGGTGAAGCTCGAGGACGTGGTCGGCGGCCCCATGGGGGAGCGCGGAGTCCGCATCGGCGTGCAGGGCTGCGAGTTGGCGGAACACAGTGGCTTCTCTCCGGTCTAGAGGCCTGTCTCCAAGGGTCAGCGGACGACGAAGGCAGCCTTCAAGGTGGTCATCTCCATCGGCGCACCCTCCTCCACAACGATCTCGATCAGGTGCTCGGCCTCTGGGGACGGCATCGGATCGACCGTTTTGCCTGGGTCCCGGGACACTCGTCGGCAGGACAGCTCGACGTTGTAGGGGGCGGTTGCGACAGTGGCGACGACGCTCCACTCATACGGCTCCCCGTCGACGGTGACCGACTTCACCGGAGAGGGCGAGTGGTGCTGGACATAAGCCGCCTGCCAAGCAGCCCCTGCCGAATCGTCACCCGGGCGCGGATTCCGGATGATCAGCCTGATCTGCCGGTCCCCCCGCAGGGCCCATGCGAGAAGACGGCGCGAGTCGGGCAGGCGGCCCCCCGACGGGACCGGCGGCATGCTCGCAGGGGAGCCGGAACGGCCCGCACCGATGCCTGCTCTGACAGCGATGTAGTCCTTCAGCGCCATTGCCTGACCTGTCGTCAGCGCGGGTGCGGCGGCGGCTTCGATGGCATCGGCGAGCCTCGCGGCTGACTCGTTGAGGCCGCCCCGGAGCCTGTCCAACCCGGCGGACGCCTCACCGACGGCTTCTGACACCTGAGCCGCAGCCTCCGAGAGACCTCGGCAGCCCTCAGGTTTGCCGGGGCCGGGCGCCTTGTGTGTCGCGCCCGGAGATCGTTTCCCTGCCATCCCTTACCAGCCTCCCCTGCCGGTCGAGTTCCCGAGCATGGCCATCCATCGTGCGAACTCCGCACGGAGTTCCCGTGTGTGGTGCGGCTCGGTCGCGAGCCTCAGACCGCTCCATGCCAGCAGGCGCATCGGTGCGGTGTCCGCCCAGTAGGCGGAGGAGTACAGATGGGGCCCGGCCTGCGCGGCCATGGCCCGCAGGGCCTCGGGGGCCACGAGAGCCGGGTCGACCAGGGCGGTGAGCGGCCGTCCCCCAAAGGCATCGGCCGGCTGCCTGAGGCAGACCCTGGCGAGTGCCGACAGGACGCGCTCCGATGCGTCCAGGACCGATCGCCATGCGGGCGGTGCCTGCGCCACGGGATAGGAGGACCGCCAGGCGCTCTCCGCCCCGTCCCAAGGGCCCACCCCGTACCACTCACGGCACATCGCCGTGCCCAGCAGGACCCGTAGATAGGCGGCTGGGTGCGGATCACCGACGGGCGTGGCGTACACCCCTTCCGGCTCCCCTGCGATGACGTCGTGAAGACCGGCGACAGCGGCGTAGCCCGTATGCGCAAAGGCGTAGGTGTCCGCGGCCACCTCCTGGGCCCACTCGGCCCACAGGTCGGCCGTCCGCTCCCCTGCCGGACGGGCGGCGGCGTGCAGGGCCCGGCCGAGCTGGGCGTTCCAACCGAGGGAGAAGGCGACCTGATGACCGGTCTCATGAATCAGGGCGGTGGGTCGGAGCAGATTGTGGCGGGTGATCTTCACCGCTGCGACAGGGCTGATCGATCCGGGACTCCACAGCCGAACACCGGCCCGCAGAATGGAGGCACCCATCCCCTTGTCGAGGTACGTCAGCACCGGTGGAACCGGGCTGCCCAGCGCAGGCAGCACGGCGTACATGCTGTGGACGGCGAGCAGGTCGCACGCCCGCAGCAGGGCTCCGAGCCGGGGGCCGGTACGGCTGTTCACCGCGTCGCCGTAGAAATCGATCATCGTCTCGCACTGCTGGATGCTGCGCCGGAGGGCAAGCGTCCCCCGGCGGACCCGGTGCAGCTCATCGGCGGTCCGGGCCGCAGCCAGCGCATGCGTCAGCTGGGCGACGTGCGGGCGCAGGCGGTCGACCGCATGCTGGAGTTCCATGCGGAGGGCGATGCCCAGCCGGTGCTCCAGGGACTGCCAGGCGGGGACGGAGGCGAAGTTCTCCGGTTCCGCCAGGGCCTCGACCATCGAGTCCCAGTGGGCGATCTGCCGGGTGATCTGCGTGCGCAGGTCGTCCTCGATGCTCGCGTACGCCGCCCCCATGGCAGTGGGACAGGCCATGGGCACACCGCTCGTAGCGGCCACGGTCCGGGCGGGCGTCACGGGAGCCGGAACCCGGCGACGACCTTGACGCCGGCGGTCGGTACGGAGGCGAATCCGGTGGCAGTGGACGCCACGTCTGCCAGGGTCGGCAGACGTCCGTCCAGCACCTTGGCGACGAGCTCGGCGAGCGGGGTGGCAGGGAGGGTGACCAGTACTGTCACCCCGTCCGCAGGATCCTGCAGCGCACGGGTGAACTCCTCGCTGCGGCCGCGGAAGTACTGGGCGAGCACACCCTCCACTCCCGCCCGCAGGCCGCGCAGCAGCCCCTCCTTGACCATCGGGGCGAGTGCGGAGACGAACTCCTCCCCGGCGGCGGGCGGGGACAGCTGGGCGAACGGTGTCAGCTGGGCGGCTGGGACGCCCGCCTCGCGCTGGATCCGCACATGTGCACGGGGATTGTGCAGCACGGCGGTCACCGCACCCTCCGCGAGTGCTTCGGCGAGCTGTCCGATGAAGGCGGCAGGAGCAGGCGGATTTCCCGACCTTCGAAGGACCTCCTGGGCCCGTGACTCGCTCAGATAGAGGCCCAGGGCAAACGTCTGGCTCCCCGCGCGCAGGTCCACCCGGACGTTCACCTGCGTGGTCCGTCCGGGAGGGCGCCCTCCGAGGGCCGCTGGAGGAACCGTCGGAAGCGGTCCGTGAGCGGCGGGCAAGCCGACCCGGGGCAGGCCTGGGCCCGAAGGCGATCGCAGGGAGAAGGAGTCGAGGGGGCGGACGGCCGGAGCCGCGATCCCGTCGGCGGGCGAAGAACCTGCACCGACCAGTTCGACGCCGAAAAAACGGGCGCCGGCGGGCAGCGGCCTCCCTTTGACCGCTCTTGCCGCCGGCCGCCCCAGGCCCGGGTGGCCGGTGAGCAGGCCTGCGGCTTCGGGAGTCAGCGGCAGCAGCGCGGCCAGGCGCAGAGATCCCTGTGTGCGCAGCCGCTCCAGCAGCGCGATCTGTCGGAGCCACGTGCCCGGCAGTGCCTCGTACAGGTGGATACGGACGCGCACCGGGTACGACTGGACCCGGTGGCGGTCCCGCAGGAGGGTTGCAAGGCTGATCCCGTGACGGTTGCGCAGCTGCTGGGCCTGCCGCAGATGCACCACGGCCTCCACTGGCTGGGAGTACTTCCGGTAGCGGAAGCGGTGCGGGTGCACCCGGGGAAGGCGGATCCACACCTCGGGGCGACCTGGTGCCTCCAGCTCGGGGAGATCTGGGCGCAGGCGGGCGGCGGGGATGCCTGCGGCCACCGCCTCATGGAAGGCCTGGACGGTGGCCGCTTCCAGCCGGACGGGGTCCTCCAGCTCGCCGACGGTCAGTCGGCCGACGCTGCGCACGGTGTCCTCCACGGTGGCGGCAAGAGCCTCAGCCGCGGTCTCACGGGGATCCTCGCCCTGGGTCTCGAGGCTGAGCAGCCGCAGGCCGGCGTCCGCGATGGCGGGGGAGAGCTGTGCAGCGGCCTCGGGCCCGACCAGTCCGCTGATCAGCTTGGCCAGCAGACCGCCCACAAAGCCGACCACCTTGTCCCGGCCGATGATGGAGATGCCTGTCTTCACCAGGGGCAGTACCGCCACCAACGCGGGCAGGAACTCCTCGGTGGCCGGGCGCGGGTCGCCGCCGGACGGCAGCTCGGCCAGGCGTGCGGTGAACCGGGCTCGGGCGGCGTCCAGCACGGCCGTGTCGACGCTCTCCGGTGCCTGCTCGGTCGGCGGGGTGGCCAGATGCGCGGCGGCTTCGCTGATCCGGTCTGCCTGCTCGCTCTCGTCCCGGGCCAGCAGGAGGGAGGCGGTGGCAGCGCCCATGTCCTGCGTCATCCGGGCAGCAGGAGCAGGGCCGTACGCTTCGGCCGACTCCGCGGCCACGGGCAGAGCCGTTCCACCGGTCTCCCCGCTCCATCCTTCGGTGGCGGCGGAGGATTCGCCCATGAGCTTTCGTGCGAGGGTGGCTGCGATCGGCCGCAATGGGACCGGGATGCGGCCCATGGCGTACTTGAGGACACGTTCGAGCAGCGGACGGACAAGCTTTTTCAGGGCGCCCAGGATGATCCCGATCGGGGTTATCTTCCCCGCGATCTCGATGCCCTTCTTCGCCAGCGAGACGGCGCCGGTGACCGCTTTGCGGGCAAGCTTTCCCAACGCTCCGAGGAACCCCTCGAAGGCCGGCTCCAGTCCCTGCGATACCGGCGGCGTGCTCTCGAACAGCAGATCAGTCTCGGCCTCGGTGAGGGAGGCCGTGTCTGCGGCACCGGCGGAGGCCGCGAGCTGATCGAGCATCTGCTCCGCATGCTCGGCGAGCGGTGTGAGCCACTGGCGCACGGCCTGATCGGCAGCGCGTGGATCGCCGGCGCCGACGGTGGTGGCGGTGTGCTCCGCGTGGACGGCCGCCGACTGCTCCAGCAGCTCCGCGAGCGCCTGCTCCATCTCGTCCTCGTAGAGCTCACAGAGCAGATCCGCCGCCGCCTCGGCTCGGGGATCGCGCGGCCCGGACGAGCCGGCGCCGGGCAGCGGCGACATAAATGGACTGGCGAGCGGGGAGGACGCCGGCACCTCCATCCATTCCTGCGCGGCGGCCGCCTCGTACGGGGACTCGGGGGCGAGGAAGGGCGATGCGAGCTGGGCAGCCGGAACGGTGGACGCTTCAAACGCCTCGGCCTGCGGCAGCCACTCTGCCTCAGTCGTCGGCGCGGAGGAGAAAGGTGATCCCCCGGGCCACACTGATTCATCAAGTACGGACACAATCCCCCCATCCCAAGGCGCCACCGGCCGGATTCGCCGGCCTCGGCAGGAGCACCCCGTTGCCAGTGGCATCGCCGCTTCGGGCCCGTGCTCACCTGACAGCGAGCATGCTGAGTGCGGCGGGCGCCGGCATCAGGGATCTCCCTACGGTCACTCAGTACGGTCGTCGAGCCGGACGACATCTGTAACCGGGTATATTCACTCAATATGTGACATACGGTGCGCATGGGGTCACGGGTGCGGTTTGCGAAGATCCGGCCGTACACGGTTCCGGAGAGGCTGGAGGAGCCGGCCGGTCCGGGAGGCGGGGTGGCGGTTTGCCGACCGTGCTGGAGTGGACGCCGAAGCGGGTCTACGACCTGTCGGACGACGTTGACCTGCGGATGTCTATGAGACGGTCATCCGCGAGGCCATGCATGTGGAGGAGCTGCGGCAATTCCTGAATCCGGTGCTTCTCCCGGCCTTGTGGCAGAGGCTGTGGCTCCCGCCGCGCGCGGTTGGTGCCCCGGGCGCGGCCGACTCGCCCGACGACGCGGTGGCCAACAAGGTGACCATGCTGTTCGGACGGGCCGCGCCGCGGGATTACCTCGATGTGGAGGCCGCGCTTGCCTCCGGGCGGTACTCGGGTGGGCGGCTGCTGCAGTTGGCGTCGGAGCGCGACGCCGGGTTCGATCCGCGTTACTTCGCCCAGGCGCTGCGGGCGGTCGACTGTTGGCCGGACCGGGAGTGCGAGGCGTCGACGGCGGCCAGGTGGAGGACATGCGCCGACGGTTGCGCGCCTGGGCTGCCGAGATCCTCGATGAACGGCTCGAAGAGAGATGCCCCAGTCGGCCGTGTTGGCCTGAGCTCCAACTGGCGCGGGCTCCCTTCGCGGCTACGGCGTCGGGCACCTGAGCAGGACAGACGCCTTTGCACAGTGCATCACGGGGTGGCACGGGTCAACCCGTTGCGTATGCTCTGACCAGCCAAAACATCACAGGACAGCACGACGAGGATTTTGGTCTTCTCTTTAGGGTGATTCGCGGGTGTTACCGGATCGGTCGCCTTCGGAAGTGGCGGCTCGTGGCCGGGGCAAGGTTGATGCGGGTCATCGGACACAGGTCCGTTTCGAAGGGCCGGCCCGCCGACTCGGCCCGCTCCGAGGGCGATTCGGAACTCGTCCAACGCTCACCGAGTGACAGCACCCCGGACGCTGACTGCCGCTCCGTCAAGGTCGGCGAAGATCTTCGACTTGGGCATGATGCAGACGCCCACGTCGTGGCGAACCAGTTCGGCTGCCGCGACAATTCCGTTCACCTCGCACGTCCCGCTGTGGTCGGGCGACGTCGGCGAGCCGGTCCTGGCCGTTCGACGTCGTCCCGGCGAGCGCCCCCGGGCGACGCCAACGGCTCCATGCCCTCACGGGACTGCGGTCGGGGCGCCGGGCCCGCGCTGCTGCTGCCAGCAGTTGAGCGCGTCCACGGCCAGGTCCACCTTGCGCAGCTCGGCCGGGCTTAACGGAGCCCTCTTCCCCTGCATCGTGCCTACCGTCACCCGCCCGCGCGGCTCCCTCGTACGTCATCGCCGGCCTCCCGTGTCCTCGGCAGGCGGACGGCGGGGATCTCGGGCGGGTGCCGCCGTTCTTCAGGCGCGGACCAGCGGTGTGTCGACCAGATGCTCGGCCAGGAACCACGCCTGCAGCTCGCCCGTCCTGATCACCTGGGACACCAGCAGGTCGTTGGTGCCGTCGTCGCCCAGCTCGGCGGCTCGTGAGGCGGCCTCGTGGGCCTCGATGAGGATGGTCTCGTGAGCCTCCAGCAGCCGTGACAGCATCACCGGCACCTCCTCCACGCCGTCCGGAGGCCGCGGGATCGACGTGATCTCGGCGACGTGCCGGGGATCGCCCACCGCGACACCGCCCAGGGACTGGACTCGTTCGGCGATGGTGTCGACGATCTCAAGCTGTTCGCCCGCATGCTTGTCCAGGACCAGGTGCAGTTGGTAGAAGGTTGCACCGCGCATCAGCCAGTGGTGCTTCTTGTAGAGGCCGAAGAGGATCTGCGTGTCCGCCAGGACCTTGTTCAAGCGCTGGCAGGAGTACATCCGCGCCTCATAGGACAGGCCGACCGGGAATTGTTTGACGGTCCCGAACTCCTGGATCACCTCGCCCTTCTGGTGCAACCACGGCTGGCTGCCGCTCACGGGCTGGGAACTGGTGGTCATGGTCCGCCTCCTACGGTGCCGTGCTGTACGTACCCGAGTGACGCTAGGTGCTTTGCCAGGGCACGGTTTGCCCGGCAGCGAATGCGGTTGTGCCCGTCGGCGCACCATGGCCTTGGCCGTGCCCGGCGTTCGCTCCCGGGCACATTCCGGTGCGCCTGCGGGCACGAGCCGTCGTTCCCGCAGACCTAGCCTCGGCAGGGCGCCCCCCGGGGAGCCGGCGAACGAGGAGAGAGATGAGCGTGAACGAGCAGGCGGACGTGGTGGTCGTCGGGCTGGGGCCGGGCGGTGAGTACGTCGCGGGTACCCTGGCCGAGGCCGGTCTCGATGTGGTGGGGATCGAAGCGGAACTCGTCGGTGGCGAGTGTCCGTACTGGGCCTGCGTGCCCAGCAAGATGATGATCCGGTCCGGGAACCTGCTCGCCGAGGCAAACCGGATCCCCGCACTCGCCGGTGAGGCGGTCGTGACTCCGGACTGGACCAGGGTCGCGGGACGTATCCGGGACGAGGCCACCGACGACTGGAACGACCAAGTGGCCGCCGACCGCCTCGTGGCCAAGGGCGGGAGGCTCGTCAGGGGGACGGGCCGCCTCGTGGGACCGCGACGTGTGGCGGTCGGGAACCGTATGTTCGAGGCCCGGCGCGGTGTCGTCCTGGCCACCGGTACGCGGCCCCGGATTCCCCCGGTGCCGGGTCTGGAGGCAACGCCGTGCTGGACCAACCGGGACGCCATGGCGGCCAAGGAGCTGCCGACGTCGTTGATCATTCTCGGCGGGGGCGCCGTCGGTGTCGAACTCGCCCAGGTCTTCGCCCGTTTCAGGTGCGCGGTCACCGTGATCGAGGGACAGGACCGGCTGCTGTCGCAGGAGGAGCCGGAAGCAGGGGACTTGGCGGCGGCGGCCCTGCGGGCGGACGATGTCACCGTCCTTACGCGCGCCCGGGCGCGGCGGGTCAGCCACGACGGCGCCGAGTTCACCGTCCGTCTCCGGGGCGATGAGCAGGTGCTGAGAGCTGAACGGCTGCTGGTCGCCGGCGGACGCCACGCCGACCTGACCCCGCTGGCGGTCGACACCGTGGGGCTCGATCCGGCGGCGGGAGTTGTGCCCACGGACGGGCAGTTGCGGGCCGGGGAGGGGCTGTGGGCGGTCGGTGACATCACCGGCCGGGGCGCGTTCACCCACGTGTCGATGTACCAGGCGCAGATCGCCGTCCGGGACATCCTCGGACAGCCCGGTCCCGATGCCGACTACCGGGCGCTGCCCCGCGTCACCTTCACCGATCCGGAGATCGGGGCCGTGGGATTGACGGAACGTCAGGCACGGGAGCGGGGGCTGCGGGTCCGCACCAGCGTGGTGACCCTCGCTTCCTCCTCCCGCGGCTGGATCCACGGGCCGGGCAACGACGGGTTCATCAAGCTGGTCGAGGACGCCGACCGGGGCGTTCTGATCGGTGCGACCTCGGCGGGGCCGACGGGAGGCGAGGTGCTCTACGGCCTGAACGTGGCCGTCCACGCCGAGGTGCCCGTCGACCGGCTGCAGCACATGATCTACACCTATCCCACCTTCCATCGGGCCGTCGAGACGGCTCTGGGAGCCCTCCGCTGAGCCGCGCAGCGGGTACGAACGCATTCCCGGCCGTCCGCCGACGGCACACCATGAAGGGCCGCGACCCGGGCGAGCCGCACCGGACGGCCACCTCGCTGGAACTCTTCTTCGACCTGTGCTTCGTCATCGCGGTGGCACAGGCGTCCGCAAGCCTGCACGGGGCGCTGAACAACGGGGACTACGCCACAGGCGCCGTGCGCTTCGCGCTGCTCTTTTTCACCGTCTGGTGGGCGTGGATGAACTTCACGTGGTTCGCCTCCGCCTACGATCCGGACGACGTTCCCTACCGTCTGACGGTGCTGGCCCAGATCACCGGCTCTCTCGTCCTCGCAGCCGGCGTCCGCCGCGCGTTCGAGGACGGGGATCTGCGCGTCATCACGCTCGGATACGTCGTGCTGCGCACGGCGTTGGCCTCGCTGTGGCTGCGCGCCGCGCTGTCCGACCCGGCACGACGCAGGACCACACTGCGTTTCGCCGCCGGGGTGACGATATGCCAGCTCGGCTGGGTCGGCTTGCTCTTCCTGCCGGGCTCGCTGCGCCTGCCGGGCATCGCGGTGATGATCGTCGCCGAGGTGGTGGTCCCCGTGTGGGCGCAGTCCGCCGGGATGACGCCCTGGCATCCGCACCACATCGCCGAGCGGTACGAACTGTTCACTCTCATCGTGCTCGGCGAGTGCGTCGCGGCCGCCACCGTCGCCGTCCGCAGCGCCTTCGAGCGACATCAGGGCACCGGTTCGCTGTACGCGTTGGCGGCCGGCGGCCTGCTCATGGCGTACGCCATGTGGTGGCTGTACTTCGCCAGTCCCGCGCACTCTCTGCTCGCCACGACCCACCAGGCCCACCGCAGAAGGTTCCCCTGGGCATACGGCCACTATCTGATCTTCGCCGCGGCGACCGCCGAGGGCGCCGGTCTGGCGGCGTACGCCGACCACCTCACGCGTCACACCGAGACCTCGCCGAGCGCTGCCGGCGCCGCTGTCACCCTCCCTGCGGCCGTTTTTCTGATCGCGGTCTGGGGGGTGCACCTGCGGCCACACCAAAGGAGCGTGGCCGAGCGGATCCCGTTTCCGGTCGCCGCGGTCGCTGTCCTGCTGGCCGCCTGGTCCCCGGCACCCGCTCTGTTTGCCGGAGTGACGCTGGCGATGCTCGTCGTCGTGGTGACGGTGCCGCGCCGGTGACGAGGCGTGCGGTGGGATCACAGGAGATGAGGCCGCACAGGTGGCGGAAACCCCATCAGGGAACCGCGCCGACCCTCACCACACGGAAAGTGAGGCTGTGCACTGTCGGATAGCCTCCGGTGCACTGCAGGGACACGCGCCTCGTTCAGCTCGAAATAGCCTGACGGCGAAGCAGCCACCGTCCGCCGGGGACCGGGCCCGTGCATCGCACGGAGAGCCCACCCGGGATTCCGTTCGGTGGAGTGTGGGGGCTCGGTGACCGAAAGGCTCCGCTTCGAAATCGACGCTGTGCACACCGAAGGAGGTTGTCGAAAGGTGTCCACGATGCCGGTCGGTGGGCTTGTTGCCCGCGCCACCGACAACGCGGCGGACCTCGTGGTCCGCAACGCGAAGATCCACACGGGAGACCCGGTCCGCCCACAGGCCGAGGCCATTGCCATCCGCGCGGGGCGCATCACGGTCGTCGGTGACGACAACGACGTGGCCGCCCATGTCGGACCGGCCACGAAGGTCGTCGATGCCCTCGGCCGCCGGATGGTCCCCGGCCTCAACGACTCCCACCTGCACGTCATCCGGGGCGGGCTCAACTACGTCCTGGAACTGCGCTGGGACGGCGTGCCCACCCTGCGCCACGGCCTGGCGATGCTGCGCGAGCAGGCGGCCCGTACGCCCAAGGGGCAGTGGGTCCGGGTGGTGGGCGGCTGGTCGGCCGAGCAGTTCGCCGAACGGCGGCTGCCGACCGTCGCCGAGCTGAACGCCGCCGCACCGGACACTCCCGTATTCGTCCTGCACCTGTACCAGTCGGCGGTGCTCAACCGGGCGGCCCTCAAGGCCGCCGGATACACCCGGGACACCCCTGACCCCAAGGGCGGGCAGATCGTGCGGGGCCGCGACGGTGAGCCCACGGGCATGTTGCTGGCCGCTCCCAGCGCCCTGATCCTCTACTCGACCCTGGCCAAGGCCCCGGTCCTTCAGGGCGAGGACAAGAAGACCTCCACCCGTCACTTCCTGCGGGAGCTGAACAGGTTCGGACTCACCTCGGCGATCGACGCGGCCGGCGGGTTCCAGAACTTTCCCGACAACTACAGCACGGTCGTCGAACTGGCCAAGGCAGGCCAGCTGTCGCTGCGTATCGCCTACCACCTCTTCCCGCAGACGGCCGGCCAGGAACTCGACGACCTCGCCCGCTGGATCGAAACGGCCCGTCCCGAGGACGGCGACGAATGGCTGCGTCTCAACGGCGCCGGTGAGAACCTCACCTGGGCAGCCGCGGATTTCGAGAACTTCGCCCAGCCGCGCCCGCACCTCGCCGACTACGAGGCGGAATTCGAGAAGGCCGTGCGTCTCCTCATGGAGAACGGCTGGGGATTCCGGCTGCACGCCACCTATGACGAGACCATCCGCCGCGACCTCGCGGTATTCGAGAAGCTTGCGGCGGAAGGGCTCTTCCCGGCCGGGAGACGATGGCTGTTCGACCACGCCGAAACGGTGTCCGCGGACAGCCTGGACCGCATCGCCGCCCTCGGCGGCGCCATGTCCGTACAGAACCGGTTGTCCTTCCAGGGCGAGGCGTTCCTGCGCCGCTACGGCCCCGGTGCCGCCGCGGATGCACCTCCGATCCGGGCCATGCTGGAGCGCGGCCTGACCGTCGGGGCCGGTACCGACGCCACCCGGGTCTCCACCTACAACCCCTGGGTCGCCCTGCACTGGCTCATCACCGGCCGCACGGTCGGTGACCTGGTCCTCCGTCCGCCGCACAACCGGGTCGACCGACGTACGGCACTGTCGATGTTCACCGAGGCGGGTGCCGCGCTGACCGGTGAGGAGGGCGTCAAGGGGGTCCTGCGCCCGGGCTTCCTCGGCGACCTGGCGGTCCTGTCCGAGGACTATTTCACCGTGCCCGAGCAGGACATCGCGCACATCGAGTCCTTGCTGACGGTCGTCGGCGGCCGGATCGTGCACGCCGCCGCCGAGTACGAGGGCCTCGACGAAGAACTGCCGCCGGTCAGTCCCGAATGGAGTCCGGTGGCCCACTTCGGCGGCTACCGGGCCGCGCCCGTCACCGGCCTGTCGGGCGCCCGACAGGCCGAGTTGCTCGGCCAGGCCGTCGCCGAGTCGGAGCAGCACCGTCAGTGGCGCACCCGCCGCGGCCTGGCCGCGGGAACCGAGAACACGGTCTTCGACCCCTGCTTCTCGCTCTGACCTCCTGGAAGGGGCCCCGGCCGCGGGCTGGAAGGGGGCCCGGCCACCAGCCGCCCCTCCCCGGGACACCACCCACCTTGCGCCGTCCCACGGACGGTCGCGCTCAGCAGCGGACGCCCGTCCGCGATCACTACACTCATGAAGGGCTTTCTCTCATGGTCGACATCGCCCAGGTCACCGCGGCTCCCAGCCCCGACCTGCTCACCCCCGACAACTGCGCGGTGCTGTTCGTTGACCACCAGCCGCAGATGTTCTTCGGCACCGGAAGCAGTGACCGCACCGCGATCATCAACTCCACCGTGGGCCTGGCGAAGGCCGCCAAGCTGTTCGACGTGCCGGCCGTGCTGAGCACCGTGGCGGCCGAGTCCTTCTCGGGACCGCTGATGCCGCAGTTGGCAGACGTCTTCCCCGACCAGAAGATCATCGACCGCACCACGATGAACGCCTGGGAGGACGTCGCCTTCGTCGAGGCCGTCAAGGCGACGGGACGCAAGAAGCTCGTCATCGCCGGGCTGTGGACCGAGGTCTGCGTCGTGCTCCCCACCCTGTCCGCCCTCGCCCAGGGCTACGAGGTCTACGTCGTCACGGACGCCTCCGGCGGCGTCACCCCGCAGGCGCACGAGCACGCCGTCCAGCGCATGATCCAGGGCGGCGCGGTTCCGGTGACCTGGGTGCAGGTGCTGCTGGAGCTCCAGCGTGACTGGGCACGCCAGGAGACGTACGTCCCCGTCACCGAACTGGTGAAGGAGCACGCCGGCGCCTACGGCCTCGGCATCGTCTACGCGCAGGCGGTCATCGGCGCCCACGCCGCCGGCTGACCTCTTCGAACGGTCAACGCGGAACGTCAGGAACAGGCAGGAACACGATGGACACCGGACTGTTGGTGCTCCGGCTCATGGCGGGCCTTCTCATCGCCGGGCACGGAGTGCAGAAGGTCAGTTTCCGAATGGGCGGCAACGGCTTGGCGGGCGGAACCGAGGAGTTCCGGCACGACGGCTTCCGCGGCGGCCGGCTCACCGCGCTTGCCGCCGGCGGCAGCCAGATCGGCGCCGGCCTGTTCCTGGCGGCCGGTCTGCTCACGCCCGCCGCGGCGATGGCCGCCATGGGGGTGATGACGGTCGCGAGCACCGTCAAGTGGCCCAACGGGCTCTGGGTGCAGAACGACGGCTACGAGTACCCGGTGGTCCTCGTCGTCGTCTCCGCGGTGCCGGCGCTGACCGGCCCCGGCCGCTGGTCGGTCGACCACCTCCTCGGGCTCACCCCCTGGCCGCGGTGGATCTCCCTCGCCGCCATCGTGATCGGCCCGGTCAGCGGACTGCTCACGCGAGCGGTGCTCCACCGCCCGTCCTCTTCCGGAAGGAGGATCCCGCATGCGCAAGCTGCTGACTGACGCGGCCCGTACGCTGGCTCCGCCCAAGGGGGACAGGCACGGCCCGTTGCCCCCGCTCATGCTGACGCTGACCGTGGTGACCGGCCTGGTCGACGCCGTGAGCTATCTGTCTCTCGGGCACGTCTTCGTCGCCAACATGACCGGCAACGTGGTCTTCCTCGGGTTCGCCCTGGCCGGCGCCGAAGGGCTGTCATCGCTCGCCTCCGTGGTCTCGATGGCCGCTTTCCTCGCCGGCGCGCTGGCGGGAGGCCGGTTCGGCATCCGGTTCGCGGCGCACCGCGGGCGGCTGCTGACCATCACCACGGCGCTTCAGACGCTGCTCGTGGCCGCGGCCGTCATCACGGCCGCGGCCACGCACGGCAACATGACCACCACCGTTCAGTACACCTTGATCGTGTTCCTTGGTCTTGGCATGGGACTGCAGAACGCTGTCGCACGGCGCCTCGGTGTCCCCGACCTGACCACGACCGTTCTGACCCTCACCCTGACAGGCCTGGCCGCGGACTCCGTCCCGGCCGGCGGGGCGGCACCCCGGCCCGGCCGGCGGCTCCTGTCCGTCCTGGCCATGTTCCTCGGCGCCCTCGCCGGTGCCGCGCTCCTGCTGCACACGGGACTCGCTCTCACTCTGGGCCTGGCGCTGGGATTGCTCGCGGTGACCTCCATGGCCACCCATCGCCTCTCGGCATCCGGCGCGGCCTGGATCAGGCCACAGTCGTGAAGCCGACGAGCCCGCGGGGCTCCACCGGCGCCACCCGGAACTCGGCGCCCAGACGGAAGCCGTCGAACGTGTGACCCTGAATCTCCCGCGGTGGTGGGTGTTGACCGTGCGCGGGGAGAGCATCAGCTTCTCCGCTGTCTCCCGGTTGCGCAGCCCTCGTGCCGCCAGCCGTACGATCTGGCGCTGCTGGGTGGTCAGTTCCCCCAGCGGGACGGCCTGGGTTGGGGCGATGGCCACGCCGCTCGCCCGCAACTCGGCGCGGGCCTCCTCAGTCAGGCCGGACGCACCGAGCCGGGTGAACGTCTCCAGCGCTGTGGCCAGGAGGGCGCGGGCCTCCAAAGGGCGCCGCCGTCTGCGCAGCCACTGCGCGTAGTGGAGTTTCGCCTGCGCCCGGGCCAGTGGCCACCGATCGCCCTCGGCCGCGCCCGGCTTGCCTCTTCTGCGGCACGCTTCGGGGGCCGCATCGGCATGGAGCCGTCACGCCGGGTAATTGTGCGCCGGAGTCACCGCAGGCGTTCCCGTCACGGCCGTCCGCGTGCGCGGCGCCATCCATGACGTCGTCATGCTCAGCAGCCTCCGTTCTGACTGCAGGGCACAGGCCGCCATCAGGTCGGCAACAAGCGCGCTGCGCGGCGCGTGGCACCCGGAAGAGCCGGGCAGCCCCTGCTGTGACTTCCGGCCTTGACACGTTCGCCGGTCCGGCGTGCGTGGCGGCCGGATGCCGCGGACGTCGGCGCAGGCCAGTGCTCACGTGGGTCGAGTGCTCGCCTGCCATTCCCGGGGTGACATGCCGTAGGCGGTGCGAAAGATCCTGCTGAAGTGGGAAGCGCTTACAAAACCCCACCGCTGCGCCACTGCCGACACGGCTGGTGCCGTCCTCGAAGACCGTGACAGATCATGTCGGCACCTCTCCAGGCGCTCGTGCTGGATCCAACGGCCTACCGTAAGCCCTTCCGAGCTGAAGAGTTTGTGGAGATATCGGACCGATATGTGGTGCGCGACCGCGATCCTCGCGGGTGAGAGATCGGGTTCGGCGAGGTGCCGAAGAATGTACGCCTTGATTCGTGCCAGCATGCCCCGGGCCGTTTCCGAGGCGTGAGGGTCCAGCCGACCCTGGCGTTCGCGCAACAGTACGGTCAGCAGATCCACGGCCGTCATCGCGAGTTGCCGCCCTGTGTGCGGGTCGAATCCGGCAGCCTGGTCGGCCAGGCGGGCCAGATATCCGGCAACGAGTCCGGACGTACCGCAATGGCCGCTGAACAGAGTCCCGGTGAGCGTCTGCAGATCGGTGTCCGACATGCCCAGCTCCTTCTTCGGCACACCGAGCCAGGTGAAGCGGAAGTCGTCCGGATGCTCTCTTTTGAAGGGCCGTCCCGTGTCACAGCAGGTGAAGGCCCCGGGCTTGACCAGAGCCTCGCGTCCGTCCTGGGTGAGCCTCGCCGTACCCCGCTGCTGCAAGGTGATGGTCATGTAGTCCTCTCCGCCCAGCGCGATCAGGCGTCTGTGGCGCGACACCGTCTGGGGTCCGGCCTCGACCACGGAGATCTGCAAGGGGCCGAGCCGATCGCTGCTGATCGTTCCCGCCGAAGGTTCACGCTCATGAAGGGTCACGTCCAGCGGTATGAACGTGTTGGAGACCAGGCTGTGCCAGTAATCCGCCCGTTCGGAAGGGGAGAACGGCACCGTGGAGCGAACGACGGACATCATGACTCCTCGTCACGTTCGTGCGGACGCTCCTCTGAGAGCGTCGGAGCAGAGGAAGGTACGCCGACCCGGCAGGTACGCCCAGGACGTCGTCGGGCAGCCGGGGACGACGAGGTGTGCTGGGAATGAGGCTCACGAGCCCTCCGCAAGGATGCGACCGTCTCCTGCGCCCACTCTCGGATCCCCGGCCGCCCGTGCCATCCGTCAGGTGACGTACGCACTGTGCGGTCCTCCGTTTTCTCTTCTGTTTTCTCTTCCATGGCCACGGTCCGGCACTCGAACATCCCGAGAACCACCTGCCCGTGCGCCTCAGGGCTCCCTTGATTACGGATCGGGACGCGCACTGCAGTACGTGATCGGAGTGAGTGATGTGCCACCCGGGCACGGGGAGCGATTGCTGATGGCTCAGGTCGTCCGCGTCGTACTGGGTGGGGACAGTCGGGGCGAAGGCAGCCGGGCGGTGACCGGCCCCTGCACTGGCAGGCTCTGGACCGTGCGCTGACGGTCAAACCCTCTCCCGGGCTCCCGCTTAGCCTGACGGCGGCGGCGTCGTGATCGGCACCGCAACGCGGAACCGAGTCAGGAGGGGCGTGCCCAACCCGATGAGACACCCTGGACGCCACCGAGCCGCCCTGGCAGCGGCCGGGGCCCTGGCCGTCGTACTGACCGCATGCACGAGCGGCGACAGGGGAGGCGGAGTCACCGGCAGCGGCCCGGTCGCCGGTACCACCCCGAACGCGAGTACCTCGGCGGTTCCGGCGCCCCCGTCCCGGCCCTCCGCGTCTCCCGCGACGACCGCGCCGTCCACCCGCTGCCACACTTCAGATCTGCGTGCCTTCATCGGCCCGAACGATCCGGGAGCCGGTCAGGAGAACTTCGCCGTCGTCCTGACCAACAACTCCGCCCGCACCTGTACGGTCTACGGCTTCCCCGGCATCGCCTTCGTCGACGGCGCCGGCGAGGCGGTCACGCCGGACCCCGAGCGGGCCACCGGCCAGGAGGAGCCGACGGTGTCGCTGAAGCCCGGCGCCAGTGCGTGGTCGGCGCTGACGTTCACCAATCCGGCGGCCACCGGCGCGACCACCGTGACCCCCGCGGCCGTCCTCGTCACCCCGCCCGACGAGACGGCGTCGATCAAGGCGGCCTGGGGCGGCGGAAAGGTCTCCAACACGGGCAAGGCGTCGGTCCCGCAGGTGGGCCCGCTCAGGCCGGGCGACGGCGGTTGACTTCGGCAGCACCCTCGTCGGCACCGGCATCCGCTCCGGCCGCCGGCGTGAGCCGCTCGGCCGCGCCCTCAGACCTACCGGTCCCCGCAGGTCACCGGCGCCGACGCGGCCTCCCGGGCCGCCCTCGGTGTCGACCCCGCCTCCCGCGCCCGCGTCAACTCCGTCGCCGGACAGATCCGTACCGCCTACCCGAAGCTCCAGGTGGACGTCACCGTCGGCAGCTCGCCCGCACCGCAGACGGTGACCCTGCCGAGGGACGTCAAGGTCACCGAGTACTGGGTCGC
>NZ_JBEXXE010000045.1:0-94861 GCF_040630255.1 Streptomyces sp. NPDC005820 | reverse complement strand
CCGCAACTATGCCGAGACTCGGGGCTCACCAGGCCCTGGCGTCCAGGCCCACGAATCCGTGCCTCGGCATAGTCGCGGTCTCGGCATAGGTCGATGATCAAAAGCTTCGGTCCTGCGAAGAATCGCATGCAGGTCTTCCAGCGACCTTCGAGGGCGGCCTTGTGGCACTTGGCGGCGAGTTCCGCGGCGGTGGTGAAGTAGACACGGTGCCCGGCGTCGACCGCGGCCCGGCCGAGCGCGACGGACAGCATGGTCTTGCCGACGCCGGGCGGCCCGACGAACAGCACATTGGAGGCGTCGTCGAGGAAGCGCAGGGTGGCCAGGTCGCGGATGAGTTTCTCGTCGACGCCGGGCTGGGCGGCGAAGTCGAAATCGTTCAGGGTCCAGGGTTCGGGCAGGCAGGCGAACCGCAGGCGGGCGGCGAGCCGGCGGGCCTCGGTGGCCTCGACTTCGATCTCCAGCAGCCTCTCCAGGGCTGCGGTCAGCGACATCCGTTCGGTGCGGGCCTGGTCCAGCACCCGGTTGAGTGCCTCGGCGGCGTCGTTGAGTTTGAGGTAGGACAGGTGACCTCGCAGCTGCTGGAAGCGGCGTGCTTCGCTCATCTGCATCGGCGACGTACTCACTCCGTGTTCTCCTCCTTCGGTGAGGGAACGGACCGCAGCCGGTCGGCCACGGCGGCATAGTGGGACAGGTCGATCACGACCCGTTCGGCCGGATTACCGGCTGCTTGCTGTCCGCGCAGCCGCTCGGCCTCGGCGAGCGCGGCGTCGGACGGCGGCCTGCGGACCTTGTTCTTGCAGGGCGCCCGGTCCGAGAAGGCCGCCAGTACTTCTCGTTCCAGCGCGATGACATGTCCGGCGTCCCGCACTGTCTGACCGGCGCCGCGAGGCGCCCGGTGGTGGCGGGCGATCACAGCCCGTCCGGCGGTGGCGATGTCGAGGTGGTCTTCACCGAGCCGGTGACGGACCCTGACCTGGGCCCCGGCCAGTCCCGGCGGACGGAGTACAGATTCCCGTCGAAGGACACCAGGCACTGCGGGCTGACTGTCCGCTCGACCTCCAGCTCGGCGGGGAACGGGCGAACCGGAACGTTCAACAGGCGTTCGGCTGCGGCGAGTTCACTGACGGTGACCTTGATGCCGTCCAGGGTCCGGCGGCGCTCGTCCATCCGGACGGCGAGTTTGTCGATGCCGGACTGGGCCTGGCCGACGCTCAGCGCATCGGGAACCGTGCGCCACCAGCGTTGGGCGGCCGAGTGGTTGGCCTTCTCGACGACACCCTTGCGGTTGCCGCGACGCGGCGGGCAGATGTCCACCCCGACGCCGTAGTACTTCGCGACCGCGGCGAACGAGGCGGTGACCTGACCGCTGGAGGGGTAGCAGACTGTCGCCATCCGGTCGAAGCGCCACCGTCTCGCCGTCCCGCCCAGCTTGCGGACCACCTGGTCGAGAGCCTGGACCAGATGCGGGAAGTCCTCGGACTCCGCCAGCACCGCCCGCCACCTGCCCGAATGCGCGAGCGCCCCGACCAGCAGGTGAGCATGCTCGCCCACTCCCCACCCCTGCGGCGGGTCCGGCAGCTCCAGCCAGTCGAACTGGATCTCCTCGCCCGGAGGATGCGCGATCACCGCCACGTTCCGGCCGGTCGCGGCATGACACGGCTCGCAGTGCGGACGCACCTGATAGCGGCGAAGCGCGCGGGTGAACGTCGAGTACCCGCCCTCATAGCCCAGGCCCTTGACCTCGTCGAACAGGGTCGAGGCCCACAGATGAGGGTCGTCCGCCAGCCGCTGCCGGCAGTACTCCAGGAACGGCACGAAGGCATCCGGGCTCTGACGGCGTTGCCCCGGGACCTGCTCACCGTTCAGATAGGAGCGAATGGTCTTGCGATCACGGCCCAGATGCCGCGCGATCGCCGAGATCGTCCACCCCTGACGACGCAGTGCATGAGCGTCCACGTCTTCCTCCAGCGTGAGCATCCAGGCCCCCGACCAGGCCGAACTCGTAGCTCACGCAGGCTCTCCACGACACACCCATGCCAGTGCGACACGCCGATCAACATCACGCGAAGAGACCCGACAAGGTCACACGAAGGGTGGGGAGATCAAAAGAGCAGGTTTGGCCCACCTCAGAGCACCAGGTGGCCGCTTTCAACGAGCGTCATCACTCGCCGCGAGCGCGCGGGAGCTGGAGCCGGTGGACGCCGCGGCCGCCGCCCATCTGCGCGAGCAGATCCACCCCCAGGCCACCTTTTACGCGGACGCCCTGCGGCAGGCCGGATACCCGCCCAGCCTGTTCTTCTCCCGCGCCTTCACCATCGACACCGGCCAGATCGTCAACCAGGGCCGCGCCCAGCACCTCTTCCGGGGGCTGACCGCCACCAACGGCGAGCCGATGACCCCGCGCGAGGAACGCGGCTTCGGCCAGGCCAGCCTGTCCACCGTCCGCGGCCCGATCTGGCGGATCACCCCCCTGCCCCTCACCCCCGCCGGCCGCCTGCCGATCGCCATCGCCGGGAAGAAGAACCCGACCACCGCCGCGCCGAGTCTGCTGGTCGAGGAGATGGACCCCTGCCACCTCTCACCCGTCATGCGGGCCACCGGCTGCCGCCTGCGCCGCCACACCCTCACCCTGCCGGACTGCTGGATCGAGCACACCACCATGACGGACGGCCAGGCGTCGCACGCCCTGCCCGGCCTGCCCGCCGCCTGACCCCCTACAACACCCGGGGCACGGGCGGGGGAACTACCGGTGAACCCCGCCCGGGCCCCGGACACGGCCGTGATACTGGCCGCCATGACGAGCACTCCCGAGCAGCCGACGGCCGCCCCGTTCTCCCGCATCAAGATCCGCACCGGGGCCCTCGTCTTCTGCGGCGACGAGGTCGCCCTCATCCGACGCGACCGAGCCGACTCCACCCACTACACCCCGCCAGGCGGCAACGTCGAACACGGCGAAGACCTCGACGACGCCCTCGCCCGCGAACTGCAGGAAGAACTCGGCCTCGACGTCGGCCAGGCCGAAGACGGCGGCCTGCTGTGGGTCATCGACCAGCGCGTCACCCGCCCCGGCCCCACCCCGCCGCCCCGCAAGCTCCACCTGATCTACCGCCTGCACATCACCGAGGACGTCCGCGCCACACTCGCCGAGCAGGAGCTGGACGAACTCCCCGACGGCAGCCACGAAGTCGGCGTGATCGAGTGGGTCGACCATCGCAAGGCCGCCGACCTGCCGATCTTCCCGCCCATCGGCCCTGCGCTCGCGGCCCTGGCCGATCCCCGGGCCCCCATCGCCGACGCCGCCCTGGCCGCGGTCACCGACGAGAACTACACCTGGGTGTGAGTGCGTAGCGACGGAGGCCCGAACCGGCATCCGGGCCTGTGAGGCAGGCGCCCGGCCAGGGGGTGTGATAGCAGTCTGGAACTGCGCGACGAACCCTTCGGCTGGGAATCCGTCTACGCCCAGTGGCCCGCACGTACAGACGACCCGCTCGCCCACTGCTGGCAGCGCCACACCCGCGTGGACGTCGTCCCCTACGACCCCCGCTTCGACCGCTGGCGCGAACAGACCGTACTCACCGCAGGCGAGCACCGTGGCCCCAGGGCCGCCGCGCTCTGGAGATCACCGCCGCCTACGGCGCCCCGTCGGCCGCGACCCGCGGCCGCTACCCTCCTTCGCGCATTGGCTGCGCCGCGCAACACGTAGCCCCTGCAACCTCGTTGGATACCGCCAGATCACGGGAGATCACCGGTGTACTTGCCCCCTGCTGACCTCGATGTCGAGCGGCGCATGCGCGACCGTCACGCACGCGCAGCGAAGGCCCTGGCCGTACGTGTGGAGCCGGGCGGGGAGTTCTGGGGGTGGGCCGGGGCGCACCCGGGGCGCCCCGGCCCGCACCGCCGACAGCCGACCGGCGTGGCTGCGGCTGGTGTCCGCCCCACAGGACAGGCGTCGGGGAAGTTGTGGGACGGCGCCCTCGCCGCCCAGCGTGCCTTCGGCGACCTCGACGGGCACCGGTCCGTGCTCTTGGGCGTGCAGGACATGTTCGACGACAGGGGGGAGGGATGCTCAACTGGCTGTCTTCGAGATCGAGTTCGCTGGTTCCTCGGCCGCAACTCTTTCTGGAGGTTGTCGCAGCGGAAGGTCGTTTTCTCGCCAACCGCTTGATATTTTCTTATGACTTGGGGGGATTTTCTATAA
This sequence comes from Streptomyces sp. NPDC005820, assembly GCF_040630255.1. NCBI lineage: Bacteria > Bacillati > Actinomycetota > Actinomycetes > Kitasatosporales > Streptomycetaceae > Streptomyces > Streptomyces sp. NPDC005820. The sequence goes on along the minus strand of NZ_JBEXXE010000045.1, from coordinate 90,663 downwards.
AGCATTGGCCAAAACGAATCCTTGCGTGGGGTCAGATGGAGCCCCGTTGATCAGTGTGGAATGGCGCTATTTGCGATGATTGCTGCAAGCGCCCACTGAGGCCTCGGGGGAGATCTTCTTTGGGAGATCATGGTCCGCGCTTGACGGTGCATACAGGTGCCACCCGAGCCCGATGTGAGGGCGATGTAAAGATCTGCTGCTCGTAGCTTCACCAGCAGAAAGATCACGGGGGTTGTCCGTGCGCAGCAGATCACGGTCCGGTAGAGCCAGCCGGTCGAGCAGCTTCTTCCGGCCCCATTCCCGCATACGTGCGATCGGCTTGATGGCTGCCGCGGTCTTGTTGGCCGACTCGGCGCTCACCCTCGCTGACACGGGCGCGGCCGTGGCCCTCCAGGACGGCACCCCCACGGCGGTCACCGCGTCGGCTCAGCAGCAGTACGGTGCCGCCGAGGCCAAGGACGCCACCTCCGCCCTACTGATGGCCCGGTTGCAGAACCGGAGGATTGAGATCCTGTCCGAGCGCACGACGGATTCCACGACCTACGCGCTGCCTGACGGCAGCTTCCAGACCGAGGACTACGCCGGCCCCGTCCGGGTGAAGGAGGACGGTGACTGGCATGACATCGACACCGATCTGTCCGATGCCGGCCCCGCCCTGGAGCCCCAGGTAGCCGCTGCAGAGATCACGGTCTCGGACGGTGGTGACACCGACCTCGCCTCCGTCGCCAAGGGCGGCGAGTCCTTCGGCCTCGGCTGGGAGGACAAGCTCCCCACCCCGACTGTGAAGGACGCGACCGCCTCCTACGACCTGGGCGACGGCCAGACCCTGTCGGCAACCGCGCTCGCGCAGGGCTTCTCCGAGAACATCACCCTGGACAGCCGGCCGGCGGACAAGACGGTCAGCTACCGCATTCCCCTGCATCTCAAGGGCCTCATCCTGTCGCAGGCCGACTCCGGGCACCTGCTGCTGAAGGACGCCGACGGGAAGCTGGCCGCCGAGGCGCCGGCCCCGATGATGTGGGACGCGAGCAAGGACCCGGCCTCCGGCGAATCCGCGCACGAGCAGCAGGTCACGACCAAGATCGAGACGGCGGACGACGGCTCCCAGACCCTGGTCCTGACCCCGGACTCCGACTTCCTCGACGCAGCCACCTACCCGGTCACCGTCGACCCCACCTCCACCCTCGCCGTCACCACCGACACCTGGGTGCAGACCCCGGACTATCCGGACTCCCAGGTCTCTTCCCAGGAGCTGAAGTCGGGCACATACGACAGTGGCAGTGACGTAGCCCGCGCGTACCTGAAGTTCGACGTGTCGAAGTTCGCGGGCACGGACGTCACCTCGGCGACGATGAAGCTCTACAACTACTACTCCTCCACGTGCTCGACGTCCGGGGCCGCGACGCAGGCCCGCCGCATCACGTCCACGTGGTCCTCGACCTCGGTCACCTGGTCCAGCCAGCCGTCGACGACCACGACGGGCATGGCGACCAACACCGGCCACTGGGGTTACTCCTCCTCCTGCCCGGCCGCCTGGTCGAACTGGAACATGCAGAGCATCGTGCAGGCATGGGCCGACGGCTCCACCAACTACGGCATCCAGCTACGCAGCGCCGACGAGTCCGACCCGACGACCTGGCGCCGCTTCCGGTCCGCGAACTACACCACCTCCGGGTATGCGCCGCAGCTGGTCGTCACCTACAACTCCTACCCGGCGAAGCCGACGTCCGTCGCCGTGTCGCCCTCCGCCGTCAACGCCTACAGCGGCAAGCGGTATGTGACGACGTACACCCCGACTCTGTCTGCGAAGGTCTCCGACCCGGACGGCTCCACGGTCAAGGCTCAGTTCGAGATCACCAACGACCCCGCCTACAGCGGTGAGACGTCGTACTCCTACACCGCGACATCGTCTTCCGTCTCCTCGGGCGGTACGGCGACTCTGGCCATCCCGACCGCGAGCCAGCTGGCCGCCTCACATCTGCGGCTGCGGGTGCGCGGCTACGACGGCACCGACTACGGCTCCTGGTCGTCGTACCTCTACTTCGTGCCGAACGTGGCCAAACCGAACCCGCCCACGATCTCCTGCTCGCCATACTCCTCCAGCAACTGGACGGACAAGTCGAGCAGCGGCGCGACCTGCACCCTGAGCACCACCTCCACCGACGGCGCGGGCTACCAGTGGGGCCTGGACGACAAGACGGTTCCGGCCCGCGCGCTGGACACCACCGACGGCAACGGCGGTGATTCGCAGATCATCACCGTCACCCCGGACAACGGCTGGCACACCCTGTACGCCCGCACGATCGACTCGGGCGGCAACGTCTCCACCTCCACCACCTCCTATGCATTCGGTGTAGGCAAGGCGGGTCTCGCATCACCCGTCACGGGTGACACCACGGACGACGACGTGACCCTGTCGGCCACGCAGTCCGGCGCGTTCACCGGCGTCACGTACCAGTACCGGATCGGCGACAGCGTCGCCTGGCAGCCGATACCGGTGACATACGTGACCAAGGACGGGTCGGCCATCTCCTCCTGGCCGGTCTCCTTCTCCTCCTCCGCGAACCCCGCCGACCTCACCTGGGAGGCGACCAGCCAGCTCACCGACGACGGTCCCGTGCAGGTGCGGGCACTGTTCACGGACGGCACCAACACCTACGGCACCGACGCAGCCACAGCCACCATCGACCGAAAGGCCGACAACGCGCCCATCAGCGGCGTCGGCCCGGGCTCCGTCAACCTGCTCACCGGTGACTTCGGTCTGGCCGCCACGGACGCAGGCGCGTTCGGCGCGGCGGTGACCCGTACGTTCTCCTCCCGCGACCCCCTCGCCGGGGCGGGTCAGCCCGGCCAGGTCGCCATCTTCGGCCCCAACTGGACCTCCGGCATCACCGCGTCCACCTCCGACTGGACGTACGTGAAGCAGACATCGACCACCTCGGTCGCCGTCATGGACGCCACCGGCGGCCAGACCGGCTTCACCCTCAACTCCTCCGGCGGCTGGACCCCCGAGCCGGGCGCCGAGGACCTCACCCTGACCCTCGCCGGCGACACGTACACGCTGAAAGACTCCGGCGGCAGCGTCACCACCTTCACCAAGGTGTCGAGCACGGCACCGACCTGGCAGGTACACACCTCGTACACCGTGAGCAACTCCTCCGCGAACACCACCACCGTGGTCTCCCGCGCGGTCAACCTCTACGACGGCACAGTGCTCGCCGAGCCGCAATACGTCATCGCACCCACCAGCGCCGTGAGCGCCACCACCTGCGCCTCCGACCCCTCAACGGCCGACTGCCGGGTCCTGGAGTTCGTCTACGCCTCCGACACCACGGCAACCTCCTCGACGCTCGGTGACTACGCCGGCCAGGTCAAGCAGATCAAGCTGTGGGCCACGGATGCCGACGGCACGACCGCGACACCCGTCGCCCAGTACGCCTACGACACCTCGGGCCGTCTGCGTGAGGCATGGGACCCGCGCCTGAGCACACCGCTGAAGACGGCCTACACCTACGACAGCTACGGCCGGGTCGCCACCGAGACCGACCCCGGCCAGCTTCCCTGGACCTTCACCTACGACAAGGTTGGCACCAACGGAGACGCCGGCGACGGCATGCTGCTGACCGCCTCACGCCCAACTCTGACAGCGGGCACCGCGTCCACAACCAACGGCACCGCCACCACCAGCATCGTCTACGGCGTCCCGGTCTCCGGCACCTCCGCCCCCAACCAACTCGACCCAGCCACCACCGCGACCTGGAACCAGCACGACAACCCGGTGTACGGCGCGGCCGTCTTCCCAGCCGGCTCCGTCCCGTCCTCGCACGACGGCACCACACTCAGCTCCGGCGACTACACCACGGCGACACTCAGCTACCTCGACGCCAATGGCCGCGAGGTCAACACAGCCGTACCCGGCAGGCACCTCGCGACCACCGAGTACGACGCCGACGGCAACGTCACCCACGAGCTGACCGCAGGAAACCGCGAGTTGGCCCTCGGAACCACCACCAGTCCCGACCCACGGCTGGCCGGGGCGATCGCGAGCACGAGCAGCACCGCGCAAGCGGCCGACCTGCTGTCCACCGTCTTCGACTACACCACCGGCACGGACGGCTCAACTCTGGTATCCGACACCCACGAGCCGCTGCACACGGTCACACTCCAGCATGCTCTCTCGGGCGGCACGAGCGGCGCTGACCTGGCCGCCGGCACCGAGGTCCTGGCCCGCGCGCACACCGCATACACCTACGACGAGGGCCGCCCGAGCGACGCCGCAGTATCAAACCTGCTCACCTCGACCACCACGGGCGCCGCCATCACCGGCTACCCCTCCGACGGCGATCCCGCCAAGGACACCAGCACCTACGACTGGTCCACGGGACTGCAGCTGACCAGCGTCACGGACCCGTCGGGCCTCACACTCACCACCACTTACACCTATGACAGCGACGGCAACCTCCTGTCCACCACCGGACCGAACAAGAACTCCACCACCGAATCCGTAACCACCTACTGGTCCGCGACCGGCTCCGGCACCTGCCAGGGACACCCCGAGTGGGCTGGCCTCACCTGCCGCGTCGCGCCGGGCGCCACCATCACCGGAGGCGGTTCGAACCCGTCGGAACTGCTCACCAAGTCCTACACCTACGACCGCTACGGCCTGCCGCACACCCTTACGGAGACCGCCAACGGTTCCACCCGCACGACCACCTACACCCGCGACGAGGCCGGCCGCATCAAACAAAAAGCGATCAGCGGCGGCCAGGGCACGGACACCCCGGACGCCACGTACACCTACGACTCGTCCACCGGCCTGCTCGCCACCGAAACGAGCAACTCCCAGACCATCAACCACACCTACGACGTCCTCGGCCGCCAGATTTCCTACGCCGACGGCTCCGGCAACACCACAACCACGGCCTACGACAGCCAGAACCGCCCGGTGACGGTCTCTGACTCGGCGCCCTCAACCACGACATACACCTACGACAGCACCACCGGATACCCGGCCAAGGTCACCGACTCGGTGGCAGGTACGTTCACCGCCACCGCCTACGATGCCGACGGCGACCTCACCGCCGAGACTCTTCCCAGCGGCTACACCCTGACCCAGACCTACAACACCATCGGAGCCCCCACCCGCCGCACCTACAAAGACTCCTCCAACACCACCGTCCTCGACGACCAGGCCGACTACACCATTCTGGGCACCGAGGCGGATCACACGGAGAACAACGGCGCGGCCACCAGCACCGACTACACCTACGACGCCGCAGGCCGCCTGACCCAGGCCCAGGACGACACCGGCGCAACATGCACGACCCGCGCATACACCTTCGCATCCTCGACGAGCTGGGACCGCACCAAGCTCACGACGGACACCAGCACGGCCGACTGCGCTGACACGACAACCACGACAACCACGACCGCAACCCATACCTACGACAGCGCGGACCGCATCACCGACAGCGGCTACACATACGACGCCTTCGGCCGAACCCTGACAACTCCTGACGCCACGCTCACCTACTACACCGACGACCTCGCTCGCAGCGAGGCCAGCAGCACCACCAAGCAGACCTGGACCCTCGACGCGGCCCACCGCCAAGCGGTCACCACCAACGCCACCAGCACCAACGGTGGCACTACCTGGACTAACGGCACGACAGCGACCAACCACTACGGCGACGACAGCGACAGCCCGACCTGGACCGCCGACTCCTCGGGCACGATCACCCGCTCGGTGCCGGACGTCATGGGCGCACTGGGGGCGACGACTTCCGCAACAGCGTCCGTCACTCTGCAAATGGCCGACCTGCACGGCGACATAGCCGTGACCCTGGCCACCGCGACCACGACAGCGACCGCCTACTCCTACGACGAGTACGGCAACACGGCAAGCACGTCACGCTACGGCTGGCAGGGCGAGTCCCAGCGAACCAGTGACACACCCACCGGCATCACCCTCATGGGCCTGCGCCTCTACAGCCCCACCACCGGCCGCTTCCTCCAGACCGACCCCGTCCCGGGCGGCAGCGCCACCGCATACGACTACTGCAACGGCGACCCGGTCAACTGCCAGGACCTCAACGGCCAATGCCCGAACTGGAAACACCCGATCAGCAAGGCCGCATGTAAGACGGCCGTCTGGCTCACCGAGTACGGTATCGAGGCGGCTGGCGAAATCTTCTGCGGCTACGTGGCCACGGTGGTCTTCGCCCTGTGCAGCGCCATAGTCACCGGGCTCTCTTCCGCAGTGTCGTACTACGTCGAAACGCGCTGGGACGGAGGCTTCTCCTTGGGCGAGGCGATCAGCAACTTCACGATCGCCGCCTTCGCCGGCGGAGTCCTCGGCGGGGCAACGATGAAGTTCCTGAAGACCACGGCCGGAAAAACCTTCCTGCGCAAGGCCAGGTCGTGGCTGGCCAGTGCGGCGGAGAAGGTGGAAACGAAGCTCGCCAGCAAAGTCGGCCTGCACCTCAACCTCTCCGGGCTGGTGACCAGGATCGCTGAGGCAATCAAGTCGAGGCTGGGCTAGAACACCATGGAAAAGACAGAGAAGACAGGTAAACCCGAAATGACGGCTGAGCCAGACAAGAAGAAGCGCGGGTTCTCGCTGCTGAGATTCACCCTCATGCTCTGCGCCATCGCAATCGCTCACTTCGTGACCGCCGTCACCTTCGGCCACTCCATCTCGAACGCGCTGGGAGCCCTGGCCGAAGACACGGTCATGCTCATCGCCGTGATCTCGGTGATCGCCTACATCAGGTCCAAGATACGGCGGAGGACACAGAGCTGAGCGACTCAGGCCAGCGAAACGTCGGGGCGACCGTCCGTCGTCCGGCAAGCTCGCCCCGACGTACGTGTCCTCGATGCGGTGACCACAATGGACTAGGAAGCCTGGGGTCGATCTCCTGACCTGCTGAACAGCGCCCGGCCGGACGGGCTTGCTCCACAGGGCGCCGTACAAGGCGCCCTCCAAGGGGCGCCTTAAGCACTTCGCCATGTGCCGTCTCACTGCGCGCTGACTTGCACGTATACGGCCGAACTCGAAGGCCGTGGCTGCCGACTACTTCTCTGTGCCCCGGGGGGAGTGATGGCGGCTGCCGGTGGCGGAGGCTGGGCAGACGCTGGCGGTCACATCTCGTGGGAGAGCGTCAGGGTCAGCACGAGCGCGCCCGTATCGCCGGGCTCGGTGATGGCGAATTGCTTGGGGAGTCGTACGAACTCAGTGCACGAGACTCCTCACTCACCGGTCTCCCTCCGCCCCGGCAGGCGCTGGCCCCACAGCAATCCGCTGCACCAGTTCGTCAACCTGACCTGCGATGATCATCCTTCGGCGTTCCAGCAGGTTCCTGTAGACAGTCAGAGGTACGGGTTCGCCACTGGATGCCGCCTGTGTCAGCGCGAAGCGGGCCTCGACCTCCAATGCCAGGTATGCCCTGCGGCGTGCGTGAGCCGCTCGCTGGTGCACCTCTGGCTTCAGAGGGCGGGATGTGAAGCGATGTCGCATTTGGTGTCGCTGAAAGGTGTGGGATTGCGGCATCCGGGCTGATCGGAGCGTCCGGCCGTGGTGGGGTCTGTCCCGTGAGTGACCGCCAGTCCTACAAGAGTGACTTATCCGATGAACGCTGGGCCCTGATCGAGCCCGTGATCACCGCGTGGAAGGCCCGTCACCGCTCCGTCAGCGATCACCAGGGCAACTATGACATGAGGGAGATCGTCAACGCCCTGCTGTACCAGTCCCGCACTGGCTGCCAGTGGGCTTACCTCCCTCACGACCTGCCACCCGCCGGCGCGGTGAAGTACTACTTCTACAAATGGCGGGACGACGGCACCGACCAGACCATCCACGACCTGATGCGATGGCAGGTGCGGGAAAAACGGGGCCGATTGGCCGACCCGAGCCTGGTCGTGCTCGACACCCAGAGCTTGCACGCCGCCGCGGGAGTGCCGGCCGATACGACCGGTCGGGATGCTAGTAAAAAGGTGCCGGGGCGTAAGCGGGGACTGGCCGTTGACGTGTTGGGCCTGGTGATCGCGGTGGTCGTGCTGGCGGCCTCCGCCCACGACAACGCCGCCGGCACCGCGCTGCTGGACCGGGTGGTGGCTGGCACCGCGCCGGGCACCGTGAAGAAAGCCCTGGTGGACCAGGGATTCAAGACCGTCGTCGCCGCCCACGGGCAGAAGGTGGGCATCGAGGTCGAAGTAGTGAAACGCAACCCTGGTGATTCCGGATTCGTCCCACAGCCCAAGAGATGGGTGGTGGAGCAGACGAACGGGATCCTGATGCTGCACCACAGACTGGTGCGCGACTACGAGCACCGACCCACCTCGGCCGAGTCCAGGGTGTACTGGGCCATAAGCGACCGGATGTCGAGAATGCTGACCGGGACCTCCACCCCCGCCTGGCGCGGCGTATGACTGGCGGGGAGCTGACCTTGGGGGCGGTGCTGGTCCGGCTGGAGGAACGGGAACGGGAGATTGCCACGCAGACCGAGGCAACCCAGGAGCGCATCACGGAGCTGACCGCGCAGTTGGACGGACTCGGCAAAGCCGCCGAGGAGATCCGGATCACCCGCAAGACACTGCTGGAGCTGCCCGAACCTCAGCCACCCACACCACCGCCCGTGGAACTGCCCGATCACCCGGCCTACCAGCAGATCATGGCGGTCTTCGCCCAGGCCGACACCCCGCTGCGGGCACGAGCCGTATGCGAGGCGATGGACCTGGAGGTCGCACCCAACAACATCAACAACGTCCGTCTGAAACTCAAACGGCTGGCCGAGCGCGGCATCCTGAGCGAGACCGAGCAGGGGTTGTTCACCCAGCCGCAGCTATAACCTCCTGGCGGACCCGCTGCCGGTTTGCCGCCCTCAAGCCAAAGGAAGAATGGGCATCAGCTCACGGTCCACCCTCTCAGGCTCCGCACGGTGATCAGCAACGGCGACTTCGAGGAGTACTGGAAGTATCACGCGCAGCGCGAGCACCTGTGGGTTGACGCCATCCGCTACCGCGACAGCCTCGCACTCGCGGCGTGATCACCGTCCCTCAAACAGAGCCGCACCCTACTCGGTTCGTCGCTTCAGGGCATTCATCCTGTCCCGGATCTGCTCAGCATCCTGCTCGCGGTGCTGGTCGTGGTAGAGATCAACCGCCTGCTGCCAGCTCTGGTGGGCTTGCTCGTGCCGACCGAGGGTGCGGTGGGCATCGCCGATGCGGGCCAGGGTGTTGGCTTCTTCGTAGGCATTGCCGAGTCGCTGGAACAGCGTATGGGCCTGGCGGTAGTAGGCGAGTGCCTGGGTGTACCGACGGGCGGAGTGGGCGATGTAGCCGAGGCTGTCCAGGGTGCATGCCTCGCCATCGGGAAAGCCGTGCTGGCGGTGGAGGGCGAGGGCCTGTTCGCAGTGAGTGAGCGCCTGCTCGTGTTCGTCGAGGCGCGCCTCGTACCATCCCACGGCGTTGACGGCGTTGGCCTCCGCCAGGGGGTCATCCGCCATGCGGTGCAGCCGCAAGGTATGACGTACGTGGGTCAGGGCTTGCCGGTCGTCGCCCTGGTTGGCCCACGTCCAGGCGATGACGTCGTGGACCCGCGCCTGCTCGGCCAGGTCGTCGGCCTCTTCGGCGGAGGCGAGGGCCAATCGTGTGTGTTTCAAGGCGTCGTCGTGGTTTCCGGCTCTGGCGCACGCGTGGCCCAGGCGGCGGTGGGCCCGTGCCCGGACAGTCGCCTCGCCAAGCCGTTCGGCTGCGGCGAGCCCATTCCGCCACAGTGCTACGTGGTCGTGCAAGCGACCCTGCCGCCATAGGAAGCCGTCCAGGACCCACGCCAGCTGCCACACCGTGGCGTCCCACCCTTGCTCGGCGGCACGGCGCTGAGCGGCAAGCAGGCTGGCGTGCTCGGTGTGGAACCAGGTCAAAACCGCCTCCTTGCCGGACAGCGGCTGGACTGTTGCGCCGTCGGAGGGCAGCCCGAGTTGTAGGGCCTGGTGGTGCAGCGGGCTCAGGGCCCGGTCGCCGGCGTAGGCGGTGTGCAGGTAGAAGTCCATCAACCGCCGCAGGGCCTGCTGACCGGACGCCTCCGGCTGATCGTGACCGACGCGTTCGGCGGCATACAGGCGGAGCAGATCGTGCAGACGGTAACGGCCGGGTACGGATTGCCGGATGAGGTGGGCGTTCTCCAGTTCCCGCAAAGCCGCGCGCACCGCAGTGACGGGCCGGGCGACGAGGCTGCCGACGGCGGCCGTCCCGATCTCCGGCCCCGGGGCCAGCCCCACGAGCCGAAACACCTCCGCAGCCCCAACGGTCAGGGCGCGGTAGGACACGGTGAAGGCCGCGCGTACGTTGGCGGTCAGATCACCCGCGTCCAGCGCGTCCAGCCGCGCCGACTCGTCCCGGAGTTCCTCAGCCAGCACGGCGAGGGGGAAGTCGGGGTGGGCCGCCGCGCGGGCTGCCACCACGCTGATCGCCAGTGGCAGCCCTGCGCAGTGCTCCAGCAGGGCGGCGACGGCTTCCGGCTCGGCCGCCGCGCGGCCTTCCCCCAGGTGGCGGCCCATCAGCTCCCGTGCTTCGGCGCCGGTCAGTACATCGAGCGTCAGCATCCGCGCCCCGTGGGCGCTCGCCAGCCCGGCCAGCCGTCTGCGGCTGGTGACGAGCACCGTGCAGGTGGCGCTGCCCGGCAGCAGTGCGGCCGCCTGCTCGGCATCGGCGGCGTTGTCCAGCACGATCAGCATCCGCTTGCCCTCGACCAGGCTCCGGTACAGCCCGATCTGAGCCTGCACGTCCACCGGCACGGCACCCGGATCCACTCCCAGGGCGTCCAGGAACCCGCGTACCGCCACGGCAGGCGCGACCGGCTCACCCGAAGGATCGAAGCCGCCCAGGTCGACGTAGAGCTGCCCGTCCGGGAACCAGTCGAAGTTCTGATACGCCCAGTGCAAGGCCAGCCAGGTCTTGCCGATCCCACCGCTGCCACCGATCGCGGAGATCACCACCGTCCCGCCCGGTTCACCCGCCGCGTCCAACGCCTTGGTGAGTTCCGCGAGCTGGCGGTCCCTGCCGATGAACCGATGCGGGCGGGCGGGAAGCTGACGGGGCACCGGGGCAGGCACCCCGGTGCCCCGGGCGAACTCCGGGGCTGGGAGGACCAGGGCCGGGTCGGCGGTGAGAATCTGCTGATGGAGCTGGTGCAGGGGCGGACCGGGGTCGGTGCCGAGCTCTTCCGCCAACCGCCGCCGTATCTCCTGGTAATGCGTCAAGGCGTCTGCAGATCTGCCGCCGCGGTAGAGCGCCAGCATGAGCTGACCAGCCACCCGTTCGTCCATCGGATGGGCCTCAGCCCGAGCGAACAGTTCAGCCAGTATCCGATCATGCTGTCCCAGGCGCAGCCGCATGTCGGCCAGGTCCAGCTGAGCGGCCAGCCGCTCCCGATCGAGGAAGTCGCGCTGGGCGTTGAACCAGGAGGTGTCCACACCGGCGTACGCCTGCCCGCGCCACAGCCTTAGCGCCTCTTCCCATAACGAGGCCGCCTGCTTCCCGTCGCGCATCGCGCGGGCCTGGCCAGCCAGGTCACGGAACCGGTGCACATCCACCGACCCGGCCGGCACCTCCAGCCGATAGCCGCCCTGGTCCCGCACGATGTCAACCCCGACCCCGGACAACACCTGCCGCAGCCGGGACACGTACCCGTACAGCGCTTGCCGACCACGATCCGGTGCATACGCACCCCACACCCGATCCACCAGGACATCCGCCGACACCGCACTGTCGGCATCGGCGAGCAAAGCCGCCAGCACCCACCGCTGCCGTGCATGGCCCACATCCACCGGCACCCCATCCCGCCACACCGCGATGGCACCCAGGATCCCGAACCGCACCGTCACACCGCATCCCACCATGGTCATGCCACCCTGCTTACCCGCCGCCGAGCTACCAGGTAAGCCCCGATTCCAGACTTCCCGAAGGTTTCCCGAAGACCGCCCCGGCATGGTGAGAACACAACACCCGCACGAATCCCAACAGCTCTGCAACGGCCCGAGCCCGGTCAGCCGTTGGGTGAACGCCGGGAGCTGCGTGCGGGGCGGCGATGCGCTCGCCGACGACGAACCCACGCTCCAAGCGAGGGCGTCCCTCCAGAGGCTTCGCAGGAGACGAAGCAGCAGGCAAGGGCCGGTGACCAGAGGGCCTCCGGTCAATATAGCTCGGACCGCTTCCAGGCGGTCATCCGCACCAAACCGGTGGGAAGAAGGAGTCGAACATGTCGATTCGTAGGGCACTCGTGGGTTCCGCCATGACCGTGACGGCCGTGCTCGGCAGCATCGCCGTGCCAGCCCAGCGCCACGTCCGCCGAAGCGGCGTCGGTGTTGGCCTCGTGTCCGTCCGTCTCGGGAAGCAGGGGTGACGTTGTCTTCACGTCGTCCGTCAAGGACCGGGCCGGGGTACACAGCGGCCCGGCGGGAGCCTGCCCGGTCGCGACCTGCCGCACGCGGTGCTGGGACTGCTGTTCGACGTCGACCGCTCCACCATCACCCGCGCGATCGCAGAAGTACGCACGCTCCTTGCGGAGCGAGGATGCGCGGTCCCCAACCATCCAGGCCTGCGTCTTCGGACGCTGCCGGATGTGTTTACCTACGCCCAGGCCGGGGGCGTCGAGCTGCGCCTGGACGCCACGGAGATCCAGTCCGCCGACCACCGGCCGGCCGCGGCGGATGACGCGCGTTCGTCTCCGGCAAGAAGAAACAGAACACCATGAAGGCCACCGTCATCGCCGACGATCAAGGCCGCACCTTATGGACTGACGCCCTGCGACCTGGGCGTATGCACGACGCCACGGCCGCCCGCAACGAAGGCATCGCCATCTGCTTCCAGCGCTTCCCCGACGTCGAGGTCCTCCTGGACGACGGCTACCTCGGCCAGGATGCCGGCGCCCTGGCCATTCGCCCAGACGGATCACATCGCGCACCGAGCGCACCCCGCACAGCAGGGCGCAGGCCACCAGGCCGAGCAGCATCGGGAGGGGGTGAGTGACCAGGTGCGCAGAACGCGGGTCGGGCACGGCCCCGACCGCCTCCAGGAGCGAGGGGAGTCTCGCGGGGTGCACAACTCCTCAACCTCGACGCCGAGTTCATCGGCGAGCTGACGAGAGGTGGGCTGGGTCGGGCAGTGCGGCATACGGGCGCGGCCTTCACGATCTTGCGAGTGGAATCACATGATCATGACGGGCCGCGCCCTTCGACGTTCCCCCGCCCCCGTCCAGGATCCGAGCACGCATCACGCCTGCCCCCACCCTGACCTGGACGGACGCCTCAACGATCAAGACTTACAGCTGCCGTGACAGAGGGTCAGGATGCACCAGTCGCCGACAAGGGGCTCCTGGTCGGTGATTCGGGTGACGCCGACCATTCTGCTGTACCCGGCGATCGACCGGTAGCGGGTGGTGCTGCGGCTCCGGCAATGGATGTGACCAGGTGATTCAAGACTGCCACAAGGTTCGCCGAAGGCGGTGTGAACACACTGCTTTTCGCGGTGCCCACCGATCAGGGCGCACCAGGGCTGAGAGGGAGGAGAAGTCCCGGGTGATCGAGACCGAGTTCCGCAGCGATGTCCTGCCTACGGCGGAACGGTTTGCCTGCTGGTACGAGATGGCGAGCAGCGCGCATGTGCCCACGGTGATCCGCAGTGACCACGAGGCCGACTTCAGAGCCACCGTACGGGTGCTGGACCTCGGCGCGGTGCAGGTGTCCACGCTGACCTACCCGTCCCTGCACAGCCACCGGACCCCCAAACTGATCCGGCAGTCCGATCCCGGGGTCTACCAGCTGTGGCTCACCCTGCGGGGGAGCATTGGTATCACCCAGAGCGGTAGGGAGGCCGAGCCTGGTGTGCAGGACCTGGTGCTGTACGACACCTCGCGGCCCTTCGACGGCCGGACCGCAGCCGACCAGGGCACCATCGCGGGCATAGTGGTGCAGTTTCCCCGGGCTCTGCTGCCCATCCGCGAGGACATGCTCGCCGGGCTGACCGCGGTGCGCCTGCCCGGACGCGAGGGGATCGGTGCCCTGCTCTCCTCCCATCTCATCCAGCTGACCAGGCATGCGGGGCAGATGCGGACCGCAGACGCTGCCCGGCTGGCGACTGTCACCATGGATCTGATCGCTGCTCTGTGCACCCATCATCTTGAAGCCGGTGCCGTCCTCCCGCCTGAGGCGCACCAGCAGGCCCTGCAGATGCGGATCCACGACTTCATCCAACAGCGGCTGGGCGAGCCCGGACTCTCGCCCGAGACCGTAGCCGCCGCCCATCAGATCTCCATCCGCTATCTGTACAAGCTCTTCGAGGACCAGGGCCTCGCAGTCGCCGCCTGGATCCGCAGCCGCCGCCTTGAACGCTGCCGTCGTGATCTGGGCGACGCCCGACTGAACTCCCATCCCATCCATGCCATCGCCGCCCGCTGGGGTTTCACCAGCAGCGCGCACTTCAGCCGGGCATTCCGTGCGGCGTACGGCACATCACCCAAGGACTACCGACACCTCGTCCTGTACGGCGAAAACTGCGAGGACGGTCAAGAACAGTGCAAGAGCGGTCAATGACTTTCGGAGTGGTGCACGCCATTTTGTTACGCGGCGCGGCGGCTCGCGGCGCACGGTGAACCAATCCTGGGGGGGAAACCGATGTCCACGTCCGTCCCTGTCCGGAACTTACTCTTGCGCGGTATCGCGATCGTCACCGGTGTGGCGCTCATCGTGACCCTGGGCCCTGCCGTACAGGCGCAGGCGGCAACACCGGACAAACCGGTCACAGCCAGGGCGGAACGGCACTCGATGCCGTCTGTGCCGGGCAAATCGGTCTCGGCACGGGCACGGGGAGCGGACAAGGAAGCTTCGGTCGCCCTACGGGCCTCGCCCCGGACGGCATGGCCGGCACCAGGTGCGGTCATCGTCTCCCCAGCGGGGCCTGATCGCGCCCGGGCGGCATCCGGGCCGCTGCTGAAGCAGGCCGGCACCCTGCCGGTTCGGGTGGGCTCGTCGGCCGCCGCGGGAAAGGTCCGGGTGGAGGTGCTGGACCGGGCAGCGACGCAGCGCGCAAAGGTGCCCGGGGTCCTGTTGCGGCTCCAACACCCCGACGGGGGCATCGCTCGAACAGCGGTGGAGGTCGACTACTCGGGCTTCCGCAACGCCTATGGTGGCGACTACGGCTCCCGGCTGACGCTGGCGCGGGTACCCGACTGTGCGTTGACCACACCGGACCGGGCCGGGTGCACCATGACCACCCCGGTCGCCTCGCACAACGACGCCGGTACGGCAAAGGTGAGCGCCGAGGTCACCGACGGGCTGTTCGCGGTGACGGCGGCGGCGTCCGGCAACGCGGGCAGCTTCAAGCCGACCTCGCTGTCCCCGTCGGCGATCTGGCAGGTCGGGCTGCAGTCGGGGGACTTCGAGTGGTCCTATCCGTTCGACGTACCCGAGGTCCCCGGCCTGGAGCCGACCATCGGGCTGTCGTACTCCTCCGGTGGCGTGGACGGCAGGGTCGCGTCGACCAACAACCAGACGTCCTGGGTCGGTGAGGGATTCGGCTTCCAACCCGGCTTCATCGAGCGGTCGTACAAGCCGTGCAGCGAGGACGGCGAGGCGACCACCGTCGGGGACCTCTGCTGGAGCGGCAGCAATGCGGTCGTGTCGCTCCCCGGGGCCACCGGTGAACTGGTGCAGGACTCGACCGACCCGACCAAGTGGCGGGTGGCCGAGGACGAGGGCTGGCGGGTGGAGCCGCTGACCGAAGCAGTCAACGGAGACACGGGCGACGCGGGCAAGGACAACGGGGAGCACTGGCGGCTGACCTCGCCGGACGGTACGCAGTACTACTTCGGCCTCGGCAGATTGCCGGGCTGGACCGCCGGCAAGCCGGAGACCAACTCGACCTGGACCGCGCCGGTCTTCGGCAACGGCGCCAATGAGCCCTGCCACCAGGCCACCTTCGCCGCATCGTGGTGCCAGCAGGCGTACCGGTGGAACCTGGACTACGTCGTCGACCCGCGTGGTGACGCGATGTCGTACTGGTACGAGCGGGAGACCAACTACTACGGCCGCACCGCCACCGCCACCGCCACCGCCCCGACGCCGTACACCCGGGGCGGCTACCTGTCCCGGATCGACTACGGGCAGCGGGCGGACACGCTGTACTCCGTACCGGCGTCGGCCAGTGTGGCGTTCAGCGTGGCCGACCGGTGCGTTCCCGGTACCAGCTGTGTGCAGTCGCAGCCGCAGAACTGGCCCGACACACCCTGGGACCAGTCGTGCGGCGCCACCTCGTGCAGCGTCTTCTCGCCCACCTTCTGGAGCACGAAGCGACTGGCCAAGGTCACCACCCAGGTGCTCAGCGGCGGCGGGCTCAAACCCGTGACGTCCTGGACCCTCACCCAGTCGTATCCCAAGCCCAGCGACCCGACCAGCCCGGCGCTGTGGCTCGACTCGATCACCCAGACCGGATACGCCGAGGGCGCGGCGGTGAGCCTGCCGCCGGTCACCTTCGACGGTGAGGAGTTCCCCAACCGGGTGGACGCACCCGATGCGTACTACCCGATGTACAAGCGGCGGATCTCGAACATCTCCACCGAATCCGGCGGAAAGATCAGCGTCGAGTACAAGCTCCCGCAGTGCGAGCGGGTGGCGGTGCCGGCCGAGGACAACAACAGCAAGCGCTGCTTCCCCGTGCTCTGGGACCCGTCCTCCCCGGGGCCGGACTGGTTCCACAAGCGGGTGGTCGGCGCGGTGACCGAGGAGGACCTGGTCGGGGGCAACCCCACGGAGGTCACCACCTACGACTACGACATCGGCGGTCACGCCTGGCACCACGACGACGCCGAACTCGTGCCGGACAAGCGGAAGACCTGGAGCCAGTGGAGCGGCTTTACCGGGGTGAAGGTACGGTCCGGCGCGGTCGGGGCGAACCAGACGCTGACCGAGTACACCTTCCTGCGCGGCATGGACGGTGACATCAACAAGGCCGGAGAAGCCGACAAGGACGTCATGGTTGACGGCGTCCCTGACAAGCCCATGTGGCGGGGCTTCGCACGGAAGACGACGGTCTACAACGGTGACGGTGGACCGTGGACCGAGCAGACGGTCTCCGAGCCGGACGAGGTCGTCGCCACAGCGGTCCGCCACCGCACCGGGCTGCCGGACCTGGTGGCGTACCGGACGCAGGAGAAGTCGGAGCGGACCCTGACCGCACTCTCCGACGGCACCGTGCGGACCACGGAGACGAGCTACCACTACGGTGACGACGGCTTCGGCATGGTCGACCGGATCGAGGATCGCGGCGATCTGTCCGTGCCGGACGACGACCGATGCACCAGGCTGTCGTACACCCGCAACACCGAGAAGTGGATCACGGACACCGTCTCCCGCGAGGAGACGGTGGGGGTCAACTGCGACACCACCCAGAGCTATCCGGCGGACCTCATCTCCGACGAGCGCCACTACTACGACGGGCAGGACACCTGGGGCGCCGCCCCGAAGATGGGCGCGGTGACCAGGAGCGAAGAGGCGGCGTCCTGGTCGAACGGGCCGGTGTACAGGTCCACCGGCGCGGTGGAACTCGACAGCCACGGCCGGGCGACCAAGCAGTGGGACGCCCTGGGCAACCTGACCAAGGTGTCGTACACCCCGGCGCTCGGCGGTCCGGTGACCAAGGTGACGACCACCAACCCCCTGGGCCACACCAGCTCCACGGTCCTTCATCCGCTGCTGGGCAGCCCGGTGACCACGGTGGACGCCAACGGTCGGCAGACCGACCTGACGTACGACGCGCTGGGGCGGTTGAACCAGGTGTGGCTGCCGGGTCGGTCCAAGGCGACGCAGACGCCGAGCAGTGTCTTCGAGTACACCGTACGGACCGACCGGCCCAGCACGGTCACCACCAACACCCTGCTGGGCAACGAGAGTTACCGGACCGGCTACACCCTCTACGACGGCTTCCTGCGCCTGCGGCAGACCCAGCAACCCTCGCCGCAGGGCGGGCGGGTCATCACCGACACCTTCTATGACTCGCACGGGCGGACGGACAAGGCGTACGCCGGGTACTGGAATGCGGACAGCGCTCCGACCGATGAGCTCTTCGGGTTGCCGCAGGATGCCAGGGTTCCGGCCGAGACGCAGTACGAGTACGACGGCGCCGGGCGGGAGACGGCGGAGATCTTCGTTGCCGACGGTCAGGAGAAGTGGCGTACGACGACCGCGTACGGCGGCAACCGGACGTCGGAGGACCCGCCCGACGGCGGTACGGCGACCATGGAGATCACCGACGCCGACGACCGGGTGGTGGCACTGCGTCAGTACACCGGCGGCTCGCCGACCGGGTCGTACGACGAGACCCGCTACACCTACACCAAGTCCGGTGACCTGGCCACGGTGACCGATCCGGCCGGCAACGTCTGGCGGTACCAGTACGACCTGCGGGGCCGGAAGGTCCGCGCCGAGGACCCCGACGCGGGCACCACGGCGTTCACCTACGACGACGAGGACCAACTGCTGTCCACGACGGACGCACGTGGGCGTACGCTCGCCTATTCCTACGACGCCCTGGGCCGTAAGACCGGGCTGTACGAGGGTTCCCCGTCGGGCGCCAGGCTCGCCGAGTGGACCTATGACACGGTTGCCGGTGGACTCGGCCTTCCGGCGGCGGCGACCCGCTTCTCGAACGGGCGCAAGTACAGCACCGAGACGCTCGGCTACGACTCGGCGGGGCGCCCGACCGGCTCGGCGGTCGTCATCCCGGGGGCAGAGACGGGGTCCTCTTCGGAGTATGTCCGGTTCGAGTCGAAGCTCGGCTACAACGCTGCCGGTCAGGTCGTCTCTGCGGAACTGCCGGCCGCGGGGGGTCTGTCGGCGGAGAAGCTGGAGTACACCTACGACGGTCTCGGGTTGCCCGACACGATGACGTCGGGCCTCGGGACGTATGTGAACAGCACGTCGTACACACAGCTGGGTGAGGTCGACAGCTATGAGCTGGGGGCCGGCGGGGCGGCACAGGTGATCCGCAGCTTCGGCTACGAGGACGGGACCCGGCGGCTGAGTGCTGCCGCAGCGAAGACGGTCGACGCGAGTGCGGAGACGACTGTCGCGGATGTTCGGTATGGGTATGACGCGGCGGGGAATGTGCTGCGGGTTGCGGATGGGGCGGTGGGGGATACCCAGTGCTTCCGGTACGACTATCTGCGGCGGTTGACGGAGGCGTGGGCGGTTGCGGCGGAGGAATGCGGGGATGCGCCGGGGTTGTCGGTGCTGGGTGGTCCGGCGCCGTACTGGCAGTCGTTGCGGTACGACAAGGTGGGCAACCGGACCGGTGAGGTGCGGCATGCGGCGGGTGGGGACACGACGCGGAGTTATGTCTATCCGGCGGCGGGTGGGGTGCAGCCGCATACGGTGCGGTCGGTGGTCACGAGTGGGCCGGGTGGCTCGCGGACGGACACCTTCGGCTATGACGCTTCGGGTAACACCACGCAGCGGCCGGGGCAGGTGCTGGACTGGGATGCCGAGGGGCATCTGACCTCGGTGACGGAGGGGGCCAAGTCGACCTCGTACCTGTACGACGCGGACGGCAACCGACTCATCCGCCGCGACCCGGACGGTACGACGGTGTACCTGGGCGACACCGAGCTACGGCGGTCCAACAGCGGCAGCGTGGTCGGTACGCGGTACTACAGCCACAACGCCTCGACGGTGGCCGTACGGACGGCGGGCGGGCTCACCTGGCTTGTCACGGACACCCAGGGTACGGCGGGGATCGCCATCAACGCCGTGACGCTTGCGGTGACGCGTCGCTACCAGTTGCCCTTCGGCGGATCACGTGGCTCGACGGTTGCCTGGCCGGGGGAGAAGGGGTTCGTCGGCGGTACGACGGATGGCTCGACGGGGCTGGTTCACCTCGGTGCTCGTGAGTACGACGCGGACACGGGTCGGTTCACCTCGGTGGACCCGATCATCGATGTCTTCGATCCGCAGCAGATGCACGGGTACGCGTACGCGAACAACAGCCCGGTCACCTTCAGCGACCCCGACGGGCTCAAGCCGGACTGCGGTACGGGGAAGGGCTGCACTGCCTTCAACAACACGCATCGTTGGACTGGCAAGAATTTCGTCAAGAGCCCCAAGCCCAAGAAGGCTGCGCCCAAGGTCACGAAGCCGACCGCGAAGCCCGCGAAGGCAAAGTCGACTCCTTCGGGCTGTGGTGCGAAGTGCCGCAAGGAGAGCGGCTGCACCGGTCACAACGGGTGTGGTGCCGCTGGTAATCCAGTCAAGAAAGTATCTTCGTCCTGCAATGCGAAATGCAAGAAGGATGGTGGATTCAGCGCTGGCTCCCACGGTGCGAATGTGGGGGGAGCCGGGATGGCTGGCCTTGATTCCTATACCAAGACGCAGAAGAAGATGCGTAAAGAGTGGGAGTTCTCAAAAGAGGCCGCGCGTGAAAAGTATCATCCACGTCTGGACACTCCTGGGATAAAGAGTGCGGTGCGCAGGATAGCTATTGTGGGATCCGCGCTCACCTTTGCCGATAGCCTGGCCTCGGGAGACAGTGCGGAAAAGGCTGTTACTAAAACAGCTGCCGACTTTGCAATCGGTTGGGCTGGCGCAAAAGCTGGCGCGATAATCGGCGCTGAGGCGGGGATCTGGTTTGGGCCTGTCGGGGCGGCGGGAGGTGCCCTAATCGGTGCGACGATTGGAGGCGTCTTGGCCATCGGAGTGAGTGATTGGGTTAGCGGAAAAATAGACGAGTACTGGAAGGAATAGGTATGGCGCTTGCGCCTGCACATTCCGATGTGCAGGCGCAAGGCTGAGTGGCAGCTGCACAGATGTGTTTGACCAATCTTGTTCGGAGGTCGCAATGCGTTTACGGCGTGGGCCGGCGTTCGTGGTGGCCGTGACGGGGGTGTTGACGGTCCTGGTTGGGGCCGGGGCGGGCACGGGGGCGGTGGCTGCGCCGGTGAAGGTGGAGGCGGCGAAGCCGGTGGCCGTGCAGGCTCGGGGAAAGGATCCCGAGGCGGCGGTGGCGTTGCAGAAGACGCCGACCGTGGTGTGGCCGAAGGCCGGGGCGGCGGAGGTCGTCGCTGAGGGGCTGAAGGCCGCGTCACCTGTGAGGGCGGGGAGCCTGCCGGTCTGGGTCGGGCAGCCCGTCAAGGGCGGCGGTGGGGGCACGGCGCGGGTCGAGGTGCTGGACCGGGCCGCCACGGCCCGGATCGGCGTCAAGGGGATGCTGCTCAGGCTGGGTCACACCGACAAGGTGGCCCGCAAAGTGGCTGTCGACGTCGACTATGCGGGCTTCCGGAACGCGTACGGCGGTGACTACGGCTCACGTCTGGCCCTCGTACGGCTTCCGGAGTGCGCCCTGACCACCCCGAAGGCCAAGGGGTGCGGGTCGGCCACCATGGTCGCCGCCCGCAATGACACCGGCGCCGGGCGGCTCAGTGCGGAGGTGACCGACGGCCTCTTCGCGGTCACCGCGGCGCCGGAGGGCAGCGCGGGCAGCTTCAAGCCGACCTCGCTGGCCCCGTCGGCGACCTGGCAGGTGGGCCTGCAGTCGGGCGACTTCACCTGGTCGTACCCCATCACCGTGCCGCAGTTGCCCGGCCAGGTACCGGAGGTCGGCCTGGCGTACTCCTCGGGGGCGGTGGACGGCCGGGTGGCGTCGACCAACAACCAGCCGTCCTGGATCGGTGAAGGCTTCGACTACCAGCCGGGGTTCATCGAGCGGTCGTACAAGCCGTGCAGCGACGACGGTCAGGCCGCGACGATCGGAGATCTCTGCTTCGCCTCGGACAACGCCACCGTCGTGCTGCCTGGACTCACCAGCGAGCTGGTGCACGACCCGGTCAAGGGCTGGCGGGCCGAGCAGGACGACGGTTGGCGAGTGGATCTGCTGACCGGGTCCGACAATGGCGACGCGGGCGACGCGGGCGACGCGGGCAAGGGCAACGGGGAGTACTGGCGGCTGACCTCACCGGACGGCACCCAGTACTTCCTCGGCCGCGACCGGCTGCCGGAGGCAACGGCCGGCAGCCCCAGGACCAACTCGACCTGGACAGCGCCGGTCTTCGGCAACGGTGACGGCGAGCCGTGCCACAAGGCCACGTTCGACGCATCGTGGTGCCAGCAGGCGTACCGCTGGAATCTGGACTTCGTCATCGACCCGCACGGCGACGCCATGTCGTACTGGTACGAGCGGGAGACCAACTACTACGGCCGCAACGGCCGTTCGGACCAGCCGACGCCGTACACCCGCGCCGGGCAGCTGGTGCGGATCGAGTACGGCCAGCGGGTCGGATCCGTCTACACCACTCCGGCTCCCGGCAGGGTGCTGTTCACACTCGCCGACCGCTGCATTCCGGGCACCAGCTGTGTCCATTCGCAGCCGCAGAACTGGCCGGACACGCCATGGGACCAGTGGTGCGGCTCGGCGTCCTGCACCGTGTTGTCGCCGACCTTCTGGACGACCAGGCGACTCTCCAAGATCACCACTCAGGTGTACGCCGACGGCGCGCCCAAGGACGTGGACTCCTGGACCCTGACGCAGTCCTATCCCGTTCCCGGCGACACCACGAGCCCAGCGCTGTGGGTCGACTCGATCCGCCGCTCCGGACTTGTGGGCGCCACCAGCACTCTGCCCGCGGTGACGTTCGACGGCGAGAAGAGCGAGAACCGGGTGGACGCCGCTGAAGGCATCGAGGCGATGTACAAACGGCGGATCGAAAGGATCTACACCGAGACCGGCGGCGAGATCAGTGTGACCTACCAGCCGACCCAGTGCCGCCGCTCGGCGCTGCCCCAGGTGGACAGCAACCTGATGCGGTGCTTCCCGGCGATCTGGGGGAGCGCCCGTACCGAGGACTGGTTCCACAAGTACGTCGTGACCGAGGTCAGGGAGATCGACCTGGTCGGAGGCAACCGGGACAAGGTGACCTCGTACGAGTACGACTTCGGCAACGGCTCCGGCTGGCACCATGACGACGCCGAACTGGTGCCGAACGAGCGCAAGAGCTGGGGGCAGTGGCGCGGATACCAGAGGGTACGGGTCCGCACCGGCGACCAGGGCGAAAACCGGACCCGGACCGACTACCTGTTCTTCCGCGGCATGGACGGGGACATCAACAAGTCCGGAAGCCCTGACTCGAGCAAGGTCGACGACATCCCCGACCAGACGATGTGGCGGGGCTTCGCCCGGATGGTGACCGCCTACGACGGCGACACCGACACCGTAGTCAGCCGGACGGTCTCCACCCCGGCCAACCTCGGGACCACCGCCAGCCGACCGCGTGGATCGGGGTCGCTGGAGGCCCATCTGACCGATGTCGAGTCCGAGGAGACGGTCACGCCACTGGCCACCGGCGGACAGCGCACCACCAGGGTGAGCTACACATACGACTCGAAGGGTCGCCTCACCGAGACCGACGACCTCGGCGACATCTCCACGGCGGACGACGACACCTGTGTGCTGACCGAGTACGCCGAGAACCAGAACGAGTGGATCATCGACCCGGTGAAGCGGCAGGTCACCGAAGGCGTCCAGTGCGCCGCCACCGCCTCGTACCCGGCCGACCTGGTCTCCGACAAGCGCTACTACTACGACGGCCAGGACACCTGGGGTGCCGCGCCCACCCGGGGTGACGTGACCCGGGTGGAAGAGGCATCCGGCTGGTCCGGCGGTGCCCCGGTGTACACGACCACCAGCCGCACCGTGGTCGACGCGCAGGGGCGGCCGACCAAGCAGTACGACGCGACGGACCAGCTGACCCAGACCACCTACACCCCCACCGTCGGCGGCCCGGTGACCCAGACCGTCGTCACCGATCCCAAGAGCTTCACCACCACGACCACACGTGAGCCGCGGCGCGGCAGCACGCTTGCGACCGTGAACGCCAACGGCGGCCGGACGGCCATGAGTTACGACCCGCTCGGTCGCCTGACCAAGGTCTGGCTGCCGGGCCGTGACACCGGAGACTCGCCCAACCTGGAGTACGCCTACACGGTACGAGCGGACGGCCCCAGCGCGGTGACCAGCCGCACCCTGCTGGCCGGCAGCACCTACCGGCTCGGCTACGAGCTGTTCGACGGCCTGCTGCGCAAGCGCCAGACCCAGTCGGCCTCGCCGACCGGCGGAAGGGTGATCACCGACACCCTGTATGACTCGCAGGGCCGCATCGCCACGGTCAACGAGCCGCGTAACACCACCGGGACAGCCGAAGCCGCACTGGTCGACGCCCCCGTGGAGGCGGTGACGTCCTATGAGTACGACGGCGCCGGGCGCCGGTCGGCCGAGGTGCTCAGCACCAACGACAACGAGCTGCGGCGGACCACCACGACCTATGAAGGTGACCGGACCTCGGTGGACCCGCCGGACGGGGACACCGCCAGAACCGAGATCACCGACGCCCGAGGCCGTGTCGTGGCCGTACGCGAGTACTCCGGCGGTGCGCCGACGGGGCCGTACGACGAGACCCGCTACACCTACACACAGGCAGGGAAGCTGTCCACCGTGACCGACCCCGTGGGCAACACCTGGCGTTACTTCTACGACCTGCGTGGACGGCAGACCCGGGTCGAGGCTCCGGACACCGGGGCGACGATCTCCGGTTATGACGCCGAAGGGCGGCTGCTGTCCAGCACGGACGCTCGCGGCCGCACCCTCGCCTACACCTATGACGCCCTGGGCCGTAAGACCGGGCTGTACGAGGGTTCCCCGTCGGGCACCAGGCTCGCCGAGTGGACCTATGACACCGGGACCAACGGCAAGGGGCTGCCCGCCGCCTCGATCCGCTATGTCGGCGGCAAGGCGTACGAGAGCCGGGTCGACAGTTATGACCTGCGCGGTCACCGCACCGCGACCTCCGCGGTCGTTCCCAGCGCGGAGACCGGGCTCGCCGGGACGTACCGGACGTCCTACACCTACAACGAGAACGACCAGCCGACCTCCGTCACCCAGCCTGCGGGCGGCGATCTGACCGGGGAGAAGGTGGACTACACCTACGACGACCTCGGGCTGCCCCAGACGATGGGGTCGGCGGACACGACCTATGTGTTCGAGTCGGCCTACACCCCGCTCGGCGAACCCGAGACCTACCGGCTGGGCCAGGGCGACAAGCAGGTTCTGCATGACTTCGGTTACCAGGAAGGGACTCGTCGGCTCAACTCCGCCGGTGTCGTGAAGGCTGCTGATACGACGGTCATCGCGGATGTGCGGTACGGGTATGACGCGGCGGGGAATGTGCTGCGGGTTGCGGATGGGGCGGTGGGGGATACCCAGTGCTTCCGGTACGACTATCTGCGGCGGTTGACGGAGGCGTGGGCGGTTGCGGCGGGGGAGTGCGGGGATGTGCCGGAGTTGTCGGTGCTGGGTGGTCCGGCGCCGTACTGGCAGTCGTTCCGGTACGACAAGGTGGGCAACCGGACGAGTGAGGTGCGGCATGCCGCCGGCGGGGATACGACGCGGAGCTATGCGTATCCGGTGGCGGGTGGGGTGCAGCCTCATACGGTGCGGTCGGTGGTCACGAGTGGGCCGGGTGGCTCGCGGACGGACACCTTCGGCTATGACGCTTCGGGTAACATCACGCAGCGGCCGGGGCAGGTGCTGGACTGGGATGCCGAGGGGCATCTGGCCTCGGTGACGGAGGGGCCGAAGGCCACGTCGTACCTGTACGACGCTGACGGCAACCGCCTCATCCGCCGCGACCCGGGCGGCACCACCCTCTATCTGGGTGACACCGAGCTGCGGTTCGCCAACGGCGCGACCAAGGGCACCCGCTACTACCGCTACGCCGGCACGGTCATCGCGGTGCGCACGGCGGGCAAACTCGCCTGGCTCATCCCCGATGCCCAGGGCACCGCAGGGATTGCCGTCGACGCGGCAACGCTGGAGGTGACCCGCCGCCATCAGTTGCCGTTCGGCGCCGCACGCGGCTCGGCGGTGACCGACTGGCCGGGTGAACGGGGCTTCGTCGGCGGGACGACGGACACGCCCACCGGGCTGATCCACCTCGGCGCCCGTGAGCTGGACCCTCTCACCGGACGGTTCATCTCCGCCGACCCGGTCGTCGACCAGCAGGACCTCCAGCAGGTCAACGGCTATGCCTACGCCAGCAACAACCCGACCACCTTCACCGATGCCGACGGCCTGAAGGTGTCGAAGCCGGTTCCCCACGTGACCAAGCAGAACCGGTCACTGACCGGTGTGCGCTGGGTCACAAAGCAAATTCCTCCCTCCTCAAGCCGCAAGCTGAAGCAGGACCGCATCGTGGAGTGGATCAAGAAGTACCCAGACGCGTACGAGGAACCGTACGACGGCAGCTACGAGGTCTACTCCAACAACTACGGCCTCGACGCCGACCGGAGCAGCGTCGGCTCCTGCTTCAGCGGCAACCCACGCCCGGCGATCGCCTGCCGGGACAAGCAGACCACGACCAACGCGGTCCGGCTTGTGTCCCAGTGGGAGGACCGTGGATGCGGCGGCTGGAACCAGTGCATCACCCCGAGGCCGGTCGACCTGGTGCAGTACCTCGTGACGGACGACGACTCCACCACGACGCATACGTCGACTTCCGTCCTGGGCGGTCTGCTGGACCGGATTCTGAGGCCGGGGCAGCTCAGCAGCAGCGGTGGCGGCGGCAGCGTGATTCTCGGCTGACCGTGCGAACACCGGGGGAGGGGAAGCAATGATTCGGCGGTTGCAGGCGCTGGTCGGTGTGGCATTGATCGTCCTGACCTTGGCCATACCATCGGCTTCCCCTCCCTCTCCTGCCAAGGCCGTCGCCCGCCCATCCGCGGAGGCCGGGAAGCCGGTCGGGGAGGCGGCCATGGCGAAGGCCCGTCGCACCGGTCGCCCGGTCGACATCCCCGCACTGGGGTCGGAGTCCCGGGAGGTCCACGCCGAGCCGGGCGGCACCTACTCGGCCCGGATGTACGCCCGACCGGTCCGGGCCCGCAAGGGCAGCGGATGGGTGCCGATCGACCCCCGGCTTGCGGCACGGCCGGACGGGACGGTCGCTCCGGTCGCTGCGGCAGTGGACCTCCGCCTCTCCGGCGGGGGAACCGGTCCGCTGGTCCGGCTCCGGCGCGATGGCACGGAGTTCAGGCTGTCCTGGCCCCGGCAGCTGCCCGCGCCGGTCCTCGACGGAGCGTCCGCGACCTACCCCGAGGTGCTGCCCGGGGTGGACCTGATGGTGCACGCCACCGGGACCGGGTTCTCCGAGGTCCTGGTGGTCAAGTCCGCTGCGGCCGCGCGCCAGGCCGCACTGGCCCGCGCACGGTTCGGCCTGGCCACCACCGGCTTGACGGTGCGTACCGACCGCTCGGGTACGACCGTCGCGGTCGACAAGCACGGCAAGGCGATGATCACCTTCGGTGCGGCATGGATGTGGGACTCGGCCGGCGGACCCGACCCACGCGGCCGTTGGGGACGTGCCGCTGTGCCACGCACCCGGGAGCCCGCCGCCGGTGACCGCCGGGCGCGGATGGGCCTGGTGGTCGACCGGGGTGCACTGACCATCGTCCCGGACCGCACCATGCTCCTGGACCGCCGCGTCACCTTCCCCCTCTATCTGGACCCGCAGTGGGCGGCGGACCGTCAGCACTGGCTGATGGTCGAGCAGGACCTGCCGAACTACGGCTGGTTCGACTCCTCGTACGACGCCCGGGTGGGGCGTGACCCGGAGGACTCGACCACCGACCGGTTCCGTTCGTACTTCCAGATGGACACCTCGTTCGTCGCCGACAAACTGGTCAAGAAGGCAGTCATCAGCTTCGCCGAGCGGTGGCGCTACTCCTGCACTCCCGAGCCGGTGCACCTGTGGCTCACCGGGGCGCTGGGCCCCAACGCGACCTGGGCCGACAAGCCCGCACCCGCCAGACTGCTCGGCTCCTTCACCACGCCCACCGACAGCACCAACTGCGACAGCTACCGGAACGCGGAGTTCGACATCAAGCCGCTGCTGACGGAGGCGGCCACCAACCACTGGACACAGGTCACGCTCGCGCTGCTCTCGGACGAGTCGGCCGGTGCCAACGGCGCCAAGGTGTTCGACAACAACCCCTTCATCGACGTGGTGTACAACACGGTGCCTGCCGCCCCTGTACTGGTCAGCACGGCGGGCGTACCCGGCTGTTCGGACACCTCACCCACGTACATCAACAAGACCAGGGCGGAACTGCGGGTGCGTCTGGTGGACGCGGACCCCGACCAGCAGACCCGGGCCACTGTCGAATGGCGCGAGGTGGGCGCGACGGCGGTGAACTCCCTGGACACCGGCTACGGCACCTCGGGCAGCGAGTTGCCGATGACGGTCACACTGGTGGCGGGGCACAGCTACGAGTGGCGGGCTCGTGCGTACAACCCGATCACCGAAACGGATATCGACACCGGCCCGTACAGCGCCTGGTGCCGGGTGGTCGTGGACACCACCAAGCCCACGACCGTACCGACCATCACCAGGGTGTGCCCGGGCGTCTGCCCGGAGTACGAGGTGGACAAGCCGGCCACGTTCACCTTCAATGCGGGTGCGGACCCGGATGTCGCGACGTTCTCCTACACGCTCGCCCCCGGCTCCGCACCGGCGGTACGGGTCCCGTCAGTCGGTGGCTCCGCCACCGTGCAGATCACCCCGGAGTCAGCCAACAAGAACACACTGACCGTGTTCGCCCTGGACCGGGCCGGTAATGCCGGGTCGACGCGCCAGCTGACGTTCTATCCGCGAGCCCTCGCCAACCCGGCCGCCTGGTGGAAGATCGAGTCGGGGCAGCAGGTGATGGCCGACTCGGCCGGATCGCACCCCGCCACGCTGACCGGCGGCTACTCCTGGACGCAGGGCCGTGACGGCAGCGCCGCGCTGAACCTCGACGGGACCGACGGCACCGGCGCGCAGACGGACGGTCCCGTGGTGAACACCAACGCCAGCTTCACAGTGATGGCGTGGCTCCGACTGGACGACGTCGGGGACTGGCGCAATGCGCTCAGCCAGGCCGGTGCCCGGTACAACGGGTTCAATCTCCGGCTCGACATGCTGACCCGCAAGTGGGCCTTTGCCATGCGTGAGTCCGACGAGGACGGCGCTGCCGAGCCCATGGCGGTATCGAACACCCATGCACAGGTCGGCGTCTGGACCCATGTCGCCGGAGTGTACGACCACGAGGCGGGTGAACTGCGGATCTATGTGAACGGCAGACTCGCCGGCCGGACGGCTCACCGCAGTACCTGGAACGCACAGGGCCCCTTCGGCTTCGGCTACTCCAACTACTACGGCTTCCACCCGTCCCGCTGGATGGGCAGCATCGACGACGTCCGGGTCTACTCCTTCGCCGCATCGACCCGCAAGGTCATCGAAACCATGGGTGTCGTGGGCAAATGGGGCCCCAAGGCCTGGTGGCAGCTCGACGGCAACGGCGTCGACTCGACGTACCAGGAGCACACGGTCACCTCGATCGGTGGCGCAGGCTGGACCACCCGGCTCAGTGGCCAGGACGCACTCAGCCTGGACGGCAATGACGACTCGGCGTTCAGTGAGGGCCCTGTCGTACACACCGACCGAAGCTTCTCGGTCGCTGCCTGGGTCAGGCTCGACCGGGCGAACGGGACCGTCACCGCAGTCAGCCAGGACGGCGAGTACGACAGCGGATTCACCCTCGGCCATCTGGACGGCGCGGGCTGGGCGTTCACCATGAACCGCAGCGACAGCCTGGGCTCTGCCGCGGTGTTCGACCGTGCGATCTACCAGGCGCCGGTCCAACTCGGCGTATGGACCCATCTGGCTGGTGTGTACGACGCCAACCTGCGGCAGCTCTCCCTGTATGTCAACGGGCGCCTGGCCGCGACCTCCCCCCACCAGAGCACCTGGGACGCCCAGAGTGTGGTGGCGATCGGCCGGGCGAAGAACTACTACGGCTACTGGGGGCAGTGGTGGCCGGGTGGGGTCGACGACGTGCGGTTGACCGAAGGCGCGGAGACCGCCGATATGATCAAGAGCTGGATGGGCGGCGAGTACTCCTATGGCCCGCAGGGGACCTGGGAGCTGGACGAACAGACCGGTACCACCAGCCGTGACAGCACCGGTAACGGGCACAACCTCTATGTGTCCGCCCCTCGTCCCTGGACAGCCGGAAGGCGTGGTGGGGCGCTGCAGTTCGGCGGCAACGAGGGCGAGGCCGCCTACACCGCAGGACCGGTCGTCGCCACCAACGCAAGCTTCACCGTTGCCGCCTGGGTACGGCTGGACCGGCTGGACCGGAACGCCACGGTGCTCAGCCAGGACGGCGGCTCCGACAGCGGCTTCACGCTTGGCTACGACGCCGCCGCCGGTCGATGGATCTTCGCAATGAGCAAGGAGGACCGCTCCGACGGCGAGGGCCTCATGGCCGCGGTCCGATCCACGGCAGGTCCGGTGGCGGGCACCTGGACCCATCTGGCCGGGACGTATGACGCGAAGAAGTACGAGCTGAAGCTCTATGTCAACGGTGCGCTCGCCGGGACCGTGCTGCACCGGAGCACCTGGAACGCGACCGGGCCGTTGCAGGTCGGCCGGGGCAAGCTCAACGGCGTACGGCAGGACTGGTGGCCGGGCTCGGTCGACCAGGTCCAGGCGGTCGACTACCCGATGGCGCCCGAGCAGGTCCGCGAACTCGTGGACGGCACCCTGCTCGGCCCCGGCGGCTGGTGGCCCCTCGACGAGAACTCGGGGGCAGGTGCCCCGGACACCTCCGGCAACGGCTACTCGCTCGCCCTTGCCGGAGGCGCCTCCTGGACTGCCGGCCGGTGCGGCAGCGCCCTGCTCCTGGACGGCACTTCCGGTCGGGCCACCTCACCCGGCCCGGTGCTGCGCACCGATCGCAGCTTCACGGTGGCGGCCTGGGTACGGCTGGGTGCCAACAACGCCGACGCCGCTGTACTGAGCCAGGACGGCCTGCTCGCCAGCAGCTTCTACCTCGGCTACAACAGGGCGCTGAACAAGTGGTGGTTCATTCTGCCCACCGCCGATTCCAGCAATCCGGAGGATGTCGTCGCCGTGTCCACCGAGGCCACCCAACTGGGCGTGTGGACCCACCTTGCCGGTGTCTATGACGCCGCCACCCATGAGATGCGGCTCTATGTCAACGGCGTACCGACGGCGGCCACCACGGTCGCCACCACCTGGAACGCCGTCGGCGGCCTGCGGCTGGGCGGCGCCCAGTGGAACCACAACCCGGTCGACTACTGGCTGGGCACGGTAGACGATGTCCGGGCCCTGGCGCGTGCCGCGTCCCAGAGCGAGATCCAGGACCTGATGGCTGGCTGCCGGCCCCCGGCCAACTCACGGTTCGAGAACCCCGACGATGTGGCGATTCCGGATCTGTCCACCGTGGAGAGCCGGGTGACGGTGTCCGGCCGGTCAGGCAGTGCTCCGACGACGCTGCACGTGGAGGTGGCCATTCTGCACACCTACCGCGGTGATCTGGCCATCGACCTCATCGGCCCGTCCGGTCGTGCTTACCGCCTGAAGAACTTCCAGTCCGG
The DNA here is from genome assembly GCF_040630255.1 of Streptomyces sp. NPDC005820. Lineage (NCBI taxonomy): Bacteria > Bacillati > Actinomycetota > Actinomycetes > Kitasatosporales > Streptomycetaceae > Streptomyces > Streptomyces sp. NPDC005820. The sequence continues at coordinate 59,139 of NZ_JBEXXE010000045.1, read as the reverse complement.
TGACGGTACGGACAACGTGGTCGCCACCTATACGGTCGACGCATCCGCCGAGCAGGCCAACGGGGTCTGGCGGCTCCGGGTGCAGGACACCGCCTCCGGCGACAGCGGCCGGATCGACGGCTGGGGCCTGGTGTTTGCCTAACGAGCTCGTGCACGACAAGCGGTGAGACGTCGTGCCTGTAATGGTTGATCATGGTCGGGTGGTGGGGAACAGGACTCGTGCAGTGATCATCAGCAACCGTCGCATCACTGGCCTGACGGGCGATGTGATCGCTGAACTCGTAGCCGAGATAGGTCCGTTGTGGCATGAGCGACACCAGGTCAAGCTGACCTCTCGGCCGCGCAAGCGGGCTGTGGGCGGCGGGCCGAAACACCAGTTCGTCTTTGTCGACCGCCTGCTGGCTACCCTCGTTCACCTTCGTCATGGAGCCACTCACGACGTGCTGGCCTGCTGGTTCGGCGTTGACCGCTCGACCGTCACCCGAGCTGTCAACGAGGTGCGCCCTCTGCTCGCCGGGCGAGGCTGCACGGTCAGTACCGGCGTGCGGCTGCGGACCCTGGCCGACGTCGTCGAGCACCTCGGCTCGAGCGGGATGACCGGCATCATCGACGGCACCGAGATCCGTGTCCGGCGGCCCGCTGTCGGACGCAAGGACCGGGACAGGTTCATCTCGGGCAAGAACAAGCAGAACGCTGTGAAGTCGATGGTGGTCACGGACGGCGAAGGCCGCGTGCTGTGGTGCAGCCCGACCCGGCCCGCGAGCTGTGCGGACATCACCCATGCCCGCCAGTTGGGTCTGGTCACGCTCCTGGCCGACGGGCCCGCGGTCGAGATCCTCGCCGATGCTGGCTACCAGGGCCTGGGCGCTCAAACCGGAGGCCGGGTGGTGACACCACCGCACCGAAAGTTCAAGAAGAACGCCCCCGACTGGTACGAGGAGATGTACGAGCGCCAGCGCAAGGCCCACTCCTCACGCAGAATCCGAGTCGAACACGGCATCGCCCATCTGAAGAACTGGCGGGCCCTGGCCCGCCACCTCGGCCGCCGCGAGCACATGAGCGACACCGCCCAAGCCATCGCCGGCCTGCTCTCCCACCAGCAGACCGCGGACCTGCACTCGACCGGTCAAACGTAAGCACGGGCCCACCGAGGTTCTCGACGTCTCACCGCTTGTCGTGCACGAGCTCGTTAGCTACCGCCCGAACAAGCGGCCCAGGAACCCCACCGACAAGACCAAATAGGAAAAACCGGTGGACGTCGTCGGGATACCTGGCAGTAGAGGCGGTCGGCTACGGTCCTTCATCCGGAGGCGGCGTTTCGGCAATCAGTTTGGATGGCTGTTCCTAAAGCGCTCCGCAGTGAACGCGCGCTTGCCGGCCGCGGTCCCCATCGTGCCCGATGGGGCGCCGGTGGAGTGGGGACCTGCGTCGGTGCGGCGTGTCGCGGTTTCCCACGAAATCCGGTGGAGTCTCAGCGGCCGGAAGTGGTTGGGTCCTGCTCAATGCTTCGCTGACACGGCCCGGCACAGTGCGAGGCGCAAGGTCCGAATCGCAGGCGCGGTCTAGCCCCAATGCCGTGACTCTGCTGGTGATCTTGTCCGGGGTGCTGACGGTGGGGCCGTTGGATGATTCGCTGGAGGAGTGCGGGGTGGCCTCGGATTTTGGGGTGTGGGGGCAGTGTCGTTACGGCCGAGGAGTTTCCAGCGGATTCCGGTGAGGACGGTGCGGACCGCGCGGGCGGCGTGTCTGAAGAGCACTCCGGCGATGCTCATCCGGGACCGGCTCGATGTCCTGTTCGGGGACGAGGAGTTCGGCGGGCTGTATCCCTCCGACGGCAAGCCGGGGCTGTCACCCGGACAGCTTGCGCTGGTGTCGGTGCTTCAGTTTGCGGAGAACCTCTCCGACCGTGCGGCGGCGGACGCCGTCCGCACCCGGATCGACTGGAAGTATGCCCTCGGCCTTGAGCTGGAGGATCCGGGGTTCGACCACTCGGTGCTGTGCGAGTTCCGGGCCCGGCTGGCCGAACAGGACGGCGCCGCCGACCGGTTGCTGCAGGTGATGCTGGAGCGTCTGGTGGAGGCCGGCCTGCTCAGGGCCGGGGGCCGGCAGCGTACCGACGCCACTCATGTGCTGGCTGCGGTTCGCACGCTCAGCCGCCTGGAACTGGTCGGGGAGACGCTGCGGGCGGCGCTGGAGGAACTGGCCGAGGCCGCCCCCGCCTGGCTGACTCCGCTGATCGAGCCCGAGTGGGCCAAACGGTACGGGCGCCGGGTTGAGATCGGCAAACTGCCGGGCGGGAAGGCGGCCGTGACCACCCGGGCCGAGGAATTCGGCAGGGACGGACAGAAGATCCTCACCGCCGCATGGGCCGCCGATACCCCACCCCACCTGCGACTTCTTCCACAAGTGGAGATTCTGCGAGAGGTATGGGTCCACCACTACTACTGGGATACGGACGGATGTCTGCGCTGGCGGGACGGCCACGCACTGCCGCCCGCCTCGCTGCGGTTCGACTCTCCCTACGACACCGACGCGCACTACTGCGTCAAACGGGACACCGCCTGGAGCGGCTATCGGACGCATTTCACGGAAACCTGCGACGAGGAACGCCCCGAACTGGTGGTCCATGTCGCCACCACCATCTCCACCGTCCAGGACATCGAGCTGACCGACGCCATCCACGACGAGCTCGCCGAGCGGCAGTTGCTGCCCCGCGAGCATGTCGTCGATTCCGGCTATATCTCCCCGGCACGCATCGAGCGGGCCCTGCGGGTGCACGGCATCACTCTGCTCGGCCCGGTCGTCGCCGACCACAGCAGCCAGGCCAAAGCCGGTTCGGGCTTCGGCAAGGCGGCCTTCACCATCGACTGGGACAACGAGCAGGCGATCTGCCCACGCGGAGCCACAAGCGTGTCCTGGACCGAGCTGCGGATGAAGGGGAACACCTATCTGCAGGCCCGGTTCGCCGAAGCGGACTGCCGGTCCTGCCCGGACCGCACACAGTGCACGTCCTCCGCGACCCGGCCCCGCTCGATAGCAGTGCTGCCCCGACCCCTGCATGAGATCCAGACGCAAAACCGGCTCGATCAGCAGACCGAGGAATGGCAGCGCCGTTACGCGATCCGCGCCGGCATCGAGGCCACCCTCTCGCAGAACGTCCGGGCCCACGGGCTGCGACGTTCCCGCTACCGCGGCCTGGCCCGCACCCACGTCCAGCACGTCCTGACCGCGATGGCCTGCAACGTCGCCCGCATCGCCGACTGGATCGACACCGCACCCAGAACACAACGCCGGGCCACGCACTTCCGCACTCTGTGCTCAGCCACCGCATGACCTGCCCAACATCACCAGCAGAGTCACGGCATTGGGTCTAGCCCGCGTGTCGTCGAGTGATGGAGGTTATCGCGGTGGCTGGTTATGGGGCGCTTTCCGACGTATACGAGTGGCTGATTGGGGACGACAGGTTGACCCCCGCCCAGGCAGCCGGGGTTTACTACAGTGATGTCGTGGGCTCTCTGCCGCCCAACGCGCGCGTCCTCGACTGCGCGTGTGGAACCGGCCAGCTCGCCGTCGGTCTCGCGAGTCTTGGCCTTGACGTGGTCGCCGCAGACGCCAGCAATGGGATGGTTCGCCGGACCGAGAAGGCCGCCGACGAGCAGGGTGTCTCGCTTCGGGCCCTCCGCGCGAGCTGGGACGAGCTGCCCGACCACCTGGAGGACTCCACGTTCGATCTGGTGTTCTGCGTCGGCAACTCGCTCGGGCACGCTGAGGGCGCAGCCGGGCGCCTGACCGCACTGGAAGCGATGTCGCGGCTGCTGAATCCGGGCGGACGCCTCGTGCTCACGTCACGCAACTGGGAGCTCGTGCGCTCCGCCGGCTCACGGATAGACGTCCGCGATCGACTCATCCGCCGCAACGACCGCGATGCGGTCGTCAGCTACTACTGGCAGATCGAGCAGCGCTGGGAGCAGGAACATTTCCTCGAGATCGTGGTCGCCCAGATCGAGCCGGATGGGGCAGTGCGAGCCTGCTCGGAGCGGTTGTCCAACTGGCCCTACCGGTACGAGGACCTCGTGGCGCAGTTGCGGAGCGTTGGGCTCACGGTGCAGTCCACCACCTTCGACCCCGAGAGCGATGGATACCTGGTGGTCGCCAGCCGCGACCAGGCGCGAGGCACGTCTGAGCCGGCGCGCTAAAGCTGAGGTTTGAAACAGCTCACGGACTGCCTCACCGTCAGCTCACGTCAGTAGCTGGGGAATTACGTGAACTTCCGCCTGGGGAATTTCGCGATCGTCCACAGCTGGTCGCCACTGCCGGCCAGGATTGGGTAACTGCCCCAGCTGTTCCTTCTTCTTGGCATCGATGCTGATCACCGGCTGTCCGGCGGACTGATGCTCCCTGACTTGCTCGTTGAGGTAGCGGAACTGCGCATCGCGGTCGGGGTGCTGTTTCCCCTCCAGGGTCTTGGCACTGGCCTGCAGGCTGAAGCCCTGCTCCTTCAGCAGCCGGCCGACGGTCGGAGCGGAGACCGAGTGCCCCTGCCGGGTCAGCTCTTCCGCAAGGTTGCGGAGCGACTTGGTCGTCCAGCGCAGCGGAGACATCGGATCGCCCCGTTCATCCGGCTCTACCAGCGCCAACAGTGCGGGGACTAGCTTGCGGTCCACGTCCTCGACGCGCATCCTCCCGCCGCCTGCCTGCCGAACACGGCCTTCGGGCAGCGGTCCAGTGCCGCCTTCGAGTTCGAAGACGCCTCTGCGGACCGTGGTCTCGCTGACCCCGGCAGCTCTCGCCACGAGCCTCACACCGCCATGGCCCAGCAGCCGGGCCTCGGTGGCCAGGGCGAGACGGCGCTGCCGTTCGTTCAGGTGCGGGAGTAAAACCTCGAACCGCCGGGTCAGCATGACACGGGCCTCTTCGGATATTCGCATAGCAGACCAACGAACGCGTCCTCGCGAAGCAACGTGTTATTTCCTTACGGCTTCAGTGAACGCGACACCGTTGGTAGGCGGCACCGAGCATGACCTTTCGGACGGCCTTGACCAAGCCGGAGTGGTGATCGGCGATGACCAGGCGGACCCCGGTCAGACCCCGTTCGCGCAGCGAGCGCAGGAACTCGCTCCAGAACACCTCGGTCTCGCTGTCGCCGACCATCAGCCCGAGCACCTCGCGGCCGCCGTCCTCGGTGATGCCGGTGGCGACGACGACGGCCTGGGAGACGATCTGATGGTTCACCCGGGCCTTGCAGTAGGTCGCGTCGAGGTAGATGTAGGGGAATCGGATGTGGGCCAGAGGCCGGGTGCGGAACACGCTCAGTTCCGCGTCGAGGTTGCCGCAGATTCTGGAGACCTCGCTCTTGGAGATCCCGGTGTCCCCGCCCAGAGCCTTGACCAGGTCATCCACGCTGCGGGTGGACACCCCGTGCACGTATGCCTCCATGATGACGGCGTAGAGGGCCTGGTCGATGCGCCGCCGGCGCTCCAGCAGCGACGGGAAGAACGACCCGGTGCGGACCTTGGGGATCGCCAGGTCCAGGTCCCCGGCCTGCGTGGTCAGCACCTTCTCCCGGTGCCCGTTGCGCATCGTCGTGCGGGTCTCGGTGTGCTCCCCGGGCTCCGCGCCGATCCGGACGGTGGCCTCGGCCTCGATGAGTTCCTGCAGGATCCTCTGGGCCAAGACCCTGATCAACTCGATTCCGTCCGCCGTACGCAGTGACTCCATCAGGCGGAGTAAGTCATGCTGGGACAAGGCCATCGCGTCACCTCTCGCTTCAACGAGCTTCGCTACTCGGAGAGTTGCGCGATGGCCGCCACATGACCAGGGGCTATACAGAGATCGCTGCTACACCACGCGGTGGGACACCATCCAAACGCTGGACCATGCGCTGGAAGGCCGCACTCCAAGCCTTCGACATCACCTTCGACGGCCGGCTCACCGCCGGCCGCCGCTGAAGAAAACCGACCGAGTTCCACCGTTCGCTACACAGACCCGGGCTGTGGCGTTACCATCCGGCGGGGCGCAGATGCGGCAGTGAGGCCGGGTGTACCAGGCCCAACTGGGTGCCGATCTGTGCTGCGGTCTCCTCGTGCCGCCGGGCTCTCTTCGGGTTGGTCGCGGCGAGCAACCGCGCGAGGGCTTGGTGCGCTTGTGCTTCTTCGTGGAGATAGCGCCCCTGATGGGCGAGGGCGACGGCGGACATGTGCTGTTTGAGTGCTTCGGCTTCGTGCCCCAGTGTGTGCAGGGTCCGGCCGAGTTCGATTCTGGCGTGTGCCTGAAGCCGGGTGTCGTTGTCCAGCATCGTTACAGCCAGGCGTTGTGGTGTCAGCGCCTCGTTGGGGTGTCCTGAGGCGCGCAGGGCTGTGCCGGTGAGGACGAGTGTCTCGGCTTCGCCTTCCCTGTCGCCGATCCGCTGGCGCAGGCTGCGGGCTTGCTCAAGGTGGCTGAGGGCCTCGGGGTGGGTGCCGAGAGCGATGAGGCATCGGGCCAGGGCGGTCAGTACATGGTCGTTGGGGCTGAGCTGGCTGAGTTCCTGGCAGCCGGTGTAGGCCGCTCGGAGGTGGGCAAGGGCTGCCTCGTGCTCGCCCTGCAGTCCTTGGACGGTTCCGCGGGTCCAGTGCGTGATGATCTTTGCGTCGAGTCCCAGAGGGGACAGCCCGGCGAGCTGCGTGAGTGTAGTGAATGCCCGTTCCGCGTGGTCGTAGGCCGCTGTGTGATCGCCGCGCTGCAGGAGCATCAGGCCGAGCAGGGCGAGGGTGTGCGCGTGGGACTCGGTGTTCTCGTGCTGCTTTGCCGAGATGGCCAGCAGGTTGTGGGCGAGGGTGGTGTGGCCGGCCGACCAGTGGGCCAACGCGAGCAGCGTGTTGAGCATCGCCTCGCCGCCGTCGGCTGCGTCCTGTGCCGCGGACAGGCCCTTCTCGAGCAGTTCGATCGGATCGCCGGCAAGGTTGCGGGCCAGGAAGTGCCACATGGAAATGGCCAGCTGCCAGGCGTAGTCGGTGTGTCCCTCTGCGGCGGCGCACCGGGTCGCGGCCAGGACATTGCTCCGCTCAGTCATCAGCCAGACCTGCGCCGCGTCATCCTGGTGTCCCGCACCCCCAAGGTGTGCGGCAGCATGCGTCACAGCCTGCAGGTAGTGGTTGAGCATGCGCTCGGTCACCAGCGGGTCGTCGGACAGGCTGCGGGCGTACTGCCGCAGCAAATCGTGCTGGCGGTAACGGCCGACGGCGGCTTCCTCGGCCAGATGAACATCGACCAGCCTCTGCAGCGCGTCGTCGGCCCCAGCAACCGGCATGCCTGTCATCGCGGCGATGACTGCGGCGTCCGCGTCCGTGCCGGGATGCCGTCCCAGAGCACAGAACACCCGCTGGTCGCCGGGCGAGAGCTGTTCGTGGGACATGCGGAACGCCAGTGCCACCTCCCGGTCGGCGAAAAGCTTCGGAAGATGCTGCCGGGTATCGGCCAGCTGCGCCGACAGATGGGCGACCGGCCAGGCTGTACGGTGCGCGAGCCGGGCCCCGGACAGCCGCAGCGCCAACGGCAGACCCGCGCACAACCGGACGATGCGTGCCACTGCTTCCGGTTCTGCAGATGCCCGGTCGGTCCCCACGATCCGGGCGAAGAATGCCGTGGCCTCAGATTCCGGCAGAACCCCCAAAGACAGGGGTTGTGCTCCTGCGAGGGCCGGCATCCTGGCCCGGCTGGTCACGATCACCTGACTGGGACCGGTCGGCAACAACGGGGCCACCTGCGCTTCGTCCACGGCGTTGTCCAGGACGACCAAAAGCCGCAGGGCGGCGGTCTTCGCCCGCCATCGTGCCTGTGCGTCGGTGGGCGCCGCTACCCCGAGCTGACCCAGCAGCGTCTCCAGCGCCTCGTCCGCAGCCAGCGGTGTCTTGCCCAGGCTGTGGCCCTGCAGATCTACGAAGAGCGCACCGTCCGGAAACCGGTCGGCGAGCAGATGCCCGGCCTGAACGGCGAGTGAGGTCTTACCGACCCCGGCCATCCCATCCACCGCGTGGACCGCCGCCCCGTTGCGGGCGAACGCCACCAGACGAGCGAGCTCCTTCTCGCGCCCGGTGAAATCCGGCAGGCCACGAGGGAGGCAGTTACGCCCCGACGCAGCGGCCGGGCTTCGCGTCGGGAAACCAGGAGTGATGCTACGGCCGGAAGCCACCGTCTCCTCAGCCTGCTCGCCATCTGAAGCCCTAGATCTCGGCGGTAGCAGGCGTTGTGGACGACTTTGCGCCAATCCGGCTCTGCTTCCATCGGTTGTTGAACCGTTCGAACTGACAGCAGGGTCCGCAGTGAGGATCTGCTGGTGCAGTTGCCGCAAAGTCACCGCGGGATCGCAGCCCAGCTCGTCACCCAGCCTTCGCCGGATGATGTCGAAGTGTCGCAGCGCCTCGGCTTGGCGCCCACTCCGATACAGGGCGACCATCAGCTGGCCGACCACGCGTTCATCGAGAGGAAGCGACTCCGCTCGCGTTGAGCACTCGGCGAGGATCCGGGTGTGCAGGCCAAGCCGTAGCCGCGCGTCCACAAGATCCAGCTGCACGGCCAGTCGCTCCGCCTCCAGGCGAACGCGCTGGGCGTTGAACCAGGGGGTGTCGACGCCGACGAAGGCCTCACCGCGCCATAGCTCCAGCGCTTCCTGCCACAAAGCAACCGCACGCTCATCCGTATCCGTCTCGCGTGCCCGACTCGACAGGTGACGGAACCAGTGCAGATCCACCGCCTTCGCATCCACCGCGATCCGATAACCGCGTTGCTCTCGCACAATGTCTGTCCCCGGCAGCGCCTGGCGGAGTCGGGATAGATATGCATAAAGCGCCTCCCGGCCGCGCTGCGGCAGCTGTTCACCCCACACCCGCTCCAACAACGCATCCGCTGGCACTGCCCGGTCGGCATCCACGAGCAGTGCCCCCAGTACGTGCCGCTGCCTCGAATGCCCCAAATCCATCAGCATCGTGCCCTGCCAGGCCTCGATGACGCCGAGCACACCGAACCGCACACAACCCCCAGTCACGACCACGTCACCCTTGTTGTGTACAGGTCGCTGACCAGGCCATCCAAGCCCGATTCAAGACTTTCCGAAGGTTCTCCGAAGCCTGCGTCTGCACAGTGAGTCACGTAAAGCTCGGCTAGGGGGAGGCACGGGCCAGCGCGTCCGGCGCATTGTCTGACCGCCCGATCAAGGCACGCCAAACAGTGCGCCGGCCGCTGAACTTCTGTTGCGAGCCGCAAATGAGCTCGCCATGGGGGTGGAGGAACGCAGACGGAAGAGTCCGTCCTGCTGCCCCCAAGGGCCGCCCGCGCCTGCACCGGGGCCGCGTCCATGTCGTGCGGGTCGGCGAGACCGTCCACCAGGCGCAGGTGCTGACCCTGACCGACCCTGAAGCCCTCGGGCTGGCCACCGGCGCCTGCTGACACGGGCCCGGACACGTCACAGGCCCCGGGGGGAGAAGACGTCCCCGGGGCCCGGCGCATGAGTCGTACTGTTCAACGGCGGCGCGAGGCCGACGTTACGGGTGCGGGCGGTCAGCCTGCCTCGGGCAGCGAAGGCTCCGCCTTGTGCAGGCAGTACACGCACCTGCCTGCTTCGTCGACGCGGCCCATGCACCGTCGGCACTGCCCGCGTTCGCGGACCGGGCCCCGGCCGTCCGCGCAGCCCGGGCAGGTCATCACGGGCTGGCGGAAGCCGAAGCTGACCACCCACCCGTCGCCCTGGGCGGCGTCGCGCGCCACCTGCGAGACCTCGGAGGCAGACCGTGCGTCTTCGTCGTCGCCGGTCTCCACCGCCAGGTAGACGGCAAGACAGCCATCGGTGTCGCAGACGACAGCTACTCCCGTAGGCACAAGATCCCCTCCCCGATCTGGCACACGCAGCTGTGAGCATGCCGTTCCGTTCCCGGCCGGGCCCGACATGGCCATCTTGCTGAAGCTGGATACCTTCGCGTCGGGTTCCCGTCTGAAGAGCCGGACCTGTGCCAACATCCGGTCACCAGTACGCCCTTGAGCAGTACAAATGTCCTGATGCTGCTCCTTCCGCTAGCGTCCGTGGGCATACCACCACTTCGGCACACCGGGGGACTCCGACAAGATGTCCGTGCGCGACCTGACGGAAGTAGAACTCGATCAGCGGCAATGCGAGCTGCTAGCCACCATCGGCACTCAGCAGGCCAAAGACCCGGACGGCCAGTGGCCCATGTGGGAGTGGGTGGAACACGGGGCCAGTTCGTTCGGACTGGAGAATCCCCGCGCAGTGCTCTACTCACTCCCGCGCATCGGGGCCCCCGCAGGATCCTTCGGATTCTCGTACGGGTTCACCACACACGTCCCTCACATCCTCACCGAAGACACGCGGATCGCGCTGACTGCCGCTGCGTCCTTTGCATTGGACGAACTACGGTCTGATCTTGGTGACCCCTTCCTGCGGGTCCTCCACCACATGATCGCGTTGTGGCGGAAGGCGCCGCGTTCACCGAACGAGGTCACTCGGGTCAAGCTGACCTCTCGTGCTGCTGGCTGGCCTGCCGCCGTACAACCTCGAGGCGGCAGCGGACGGTGAGGAGACCGGGGTGGGCCTGGCCCCGGTCCCGGGCCGTCGTCATGTGCTGCGGGTGCTGTGGAGGCAGGACGCTACGGCTGTCCTCCACCTGCCCGATGAGCTGATCCACGCCCAGCAGGCGGCCATGCACCAGGCGCTGCGCACGATCCTGTCCGCGCACCGGTTCTGGGTCGAAGACGGTCCCGTAGGGGACGCCCCGGTCGTGCTCGGTCTCACCCGCCCCGGCAGCGCGTGAGACCGGGGCGGGGCCAGCCGGGCCAGCGGTCGTAGCGGTAGGCGGTGTCACCGCCGACGACCAGTTCGCGGCCGCGGGCGGTGCGCAACTTCTTCCAGCCGCTTGGCGTCGCTGTACTGCTTGGCGTACCCCCTTGCGGCGGCTCGACCATCGTCGCATCGGCGCTCGCGCTACGCGCGCTCGCCGTTTCCTCACCTCGGCGGCTTCGTTGAGTGCTGCGAAGCAACAGTGGGCTATGTCAGGGGGAGGGGCGGCGTGCGCGGGCGTTGGGTATTGGCATGGGCACTCTGCGGGTCTTTGGTGCTTGTATTGGTGATCCTTCGGTTTACGAAGGGTGACGATGTCACGGCGGCGGCAAACTCGATTGCGGCGACGGTCATCAGCCTGCTCGGCGTACTGTCGGCGTGGGTCTGGCGCCGATCTGCCCGGCAGGAGCGCTCCACCACTGACCAGTTGACGGAGGCGCAGAAGATGCTGGCGCGCCTGGTGGAACGCCAGTGGCGCCACGAGGCGGGGCTACGGCAGCTTCACCATCCCGTCCCGCTGCCCGTGTCGTGGTCGGACTCTTCTCAGGCTGGAGTCTGCGACCACGTGGAGCTGGTCGGCGGGACCATCTCCTGCCGGGCCGACCAGGTGGAGGAACTGGCGGAGGCCTTCCGCCGGCTGCCACGCCGTCGGCTGGTCGTCCTGGGCAGCGCCGGGTCCGGCAAGTCCACGTTCGCCGTGCTGCTGTCCCTCGCCCTGCTGCGGACTCCTCAGGACGACGAACCGGTGCCCGTCCTGCTCACGGCCGCGTCGTGGGATCCTGCCCGGGAGAGCATCCACGACTGGCTGCGGCGTCGTATCGCCGCCGACTATCCGGCCCTGGCCGACACGGACACCTACGGCCCCAGCGCGATCGATGACCTCCTCGCCGGACACCGGGTGCTCCCGGTCATCGACGGCCTGGACGAACTTCCCGAACACATTCACGCGGACGTCCTGACCGCGCTCCGCGAGACCCTCGACACCGACGCGCCGCTGGTCCTGACCTGCCGCACCGCCCAATACACTGCGGCGGCGGTCTCTGCAGGTGTCCTGCGTGGCGCGGCGGTGGTCGAACCTTCCGGCCTGTCGGCGCGGGAGTCACTCGCACTTCTCCGGCTGGCCACGGCTCCCGGCCCGGCGCAACGGCGCTGGGACCCGCTCGCCGACCACCTGAACGACAATCCCCAGGGAGTCGTCGCCGAGGCGTTCGCCAGCCCGCTGACTGTGGCCCTCGCCAGGACGGTCTATGCGGAAGGCACTGGCGACCCGGGCGAACTGCGGGACTTCGCAACCAGAGAAGCCATCGAGGACCACCTGCTCGACACCCTCGTCCCCAGCGTCTACGCCGCGGCCGGGCGCCGCGCCCCTGCGGGACGCTCCTGCGATCCGGATGACGCCCACCGCTACCTCACCCAGATCGCCTGCAGCATGCAGCGAGAGGGTACATACGACCTGGCGTGGTGGCAGCTTTACCGCTGGGTGCCGACCGTGGCCCGTACTTGGGCTCGCTGCGCCGCCTGGACTGTCACCCTGTTCGTTCTCACCCTGCTGGGCTACGCCACAGGCCGCGCTTTCCCTGGATACTCCCCGGAGAAACTGGCCGGTCTGGAGTGGTATCCGGGATCCCTTGCCGTGGCGCTGGCGTGTATGTGCATGCTGGCTGCGTGGATCGCCGCGCGACCCGGATTTGACACTCGTCGGCTCATCAGCACTGTCCTGACCGCCGTTTGCGGGGCTCTCGCATTTGCCATTCCCGGGCTGGTCTACCGGGAGGACCCCCCGCTGGCCGAGGCATACGCGATCGCGTGTGTGCTCTTCTGGGGGTTTGCCTTCTTTCTGGTCCTGTTCCCCGCCGGCCCTCCAGCCCCGCCGTCTGCGCCAAGCCGAGGCACACTCACTCCCAGAGACTGGCCTCGTCGGCTGATCCTCGCCCTGGTCGTTTTCCTCGGCACCACGGCCCTTGCCGCGGCAGCGTTCCGGCTCTACGCCCTCGTTCTGGCTCCCTCTGACGATGCCGCGGGACGGCACGCGCACCCGGTCGAACTGCCCTGGACGGACGGTCTGATCCTCGGCGCGTTCTTCGGCGCGCTCCAAGTCGTGCTGTGCTGGACGCGCGGCACGACGGGCAGGGAGGAGGTCATTGATCCTGTCTCGACGGTCTGCGCCGACCGGCTCGTCACCCTGGTCGGTTGCGGCGTGGGATCCCTGCTGGTCACGCTGCCCTACAACCTCAGCTTCGTCCTGGTGTCCGAGCCGCCTGCGTCGTGGCAGCCGGACGACACCCTGTTCACGGCATTGCTCTGCGCACTGCTGAAGGTGGGCCCGACCGGGCTGGTCCTCGCGCTGGCCGCGCACGCGTGGCCGCACTACACGGCCGCCCGGCTGCTTCTTGCCGCCCGGGGACGGCTCCCCTGGCGGCTTCAAGCATTCCTCGGCGACGCCCACCGCCTGGGGATTCTCCGTCAGGTCGGCCCTGTCTACCAGTTCCGTCACGCCCGCTTGCAACAACGACTTGCCGACACGCTCCAGGTACCGGGCCCGCGCATCTCCTCCTCGGATCCTCACCGCCAGCCCGGGCCGGCCTCCCTGCCCTGATGGCCGCTGTGCGCAAGGCGCAGCCCCGGTCGATCGGTGTGTGGTTCCGATCACGGATGGCTGTCCCGTGTGCGCCCATGAGGACGACCCCGCACGACACGCCAGGCATCATGCCGGTGCAGTCCGGGCTTCCTGCCTAACGTCGGTGGACATGACATTCATACCTTTTGTGTCAAGACGCCTGGGTGCCACACTTTTTTCCGCATCCCTGGTACTGGCCACAGCCCCGGTGGTCGGCGCCCGTCCGCAGCCCTCCGCGTCGGGAACCAGGACGCTCTGCGAAGCCGGTCAGGTGCTGCGCAGGCAGCTGCGCGAGCTGGTGGGAGAACAACGAATCGCCGGAGCCACTGTACTGGTCACCCAGAGGCCGGGGGATACCTCGGACGGCAGCGAAATGACCAGGCGAGGCCAAAGCCGCGCCGAAGGCGCCTGCACACACTGGTCCGCGAGCGCCGGTACGGCCGATATCGGCACCGGCCGCCCCATGAACACCACCGACCGGTTTCGCGTCGGCAGCACCACCAAGACGTTCACCGCGACCGTCGTACTCCAGCTCGCGGCCGAGCACCGCCTGTCACTGGACGCCCCGGTCGACCGCTACCTGCCCGGACTGATCCGCTCCGGCGGCTACGACGGCCGCCGCATCACTGGGCGAGAGATACTGCAGCACACCAGCGGTCTGCCCAATCACACGAGCGCCCCCGAGTGGCAACACCCTGAACACCAGCGCTACCGCCACTTCGAACCGGACGAACTCGTCGTCCGGGCCCTCGAACTGCCGCCGCCAGATACGTCCTGGTACTACTCCACCACCAACTACATCATTGCCGGAATGATCATCAAGGCCGTCACCGGCCACGCACCGGAGGACGAGATCACGCGCCGCGTCCTGCGCCCGCTCGGGCTGCGCGACACCTACTGGCCCGGTGATCACACCGGCATTCAAGGCCCGCACTCCCGCAGTTACTTCACTGCGTACGACCGCCGTGTCGACGGCACGGAGTGGAACATGACCTTCGCCGGAGTGGGCGGCGCGCTCGTGTCCACCCTGGACGACCTGGGGCGCTTCACCACAGCGCTCATGGACCGCCGTGTGCTGCCCCCGGCCCAGCTGGCGGCGATGCGGCAGACGGTGACAGCCGATCCCGACCGTCTGTGGCCAGGTGCCCGCTACGGCCTCGGTGTCATCTCCACGCCGCTGCGCTGCGGCGGCCACTGGTGGGGCAACGGCGGGACCGTGCCGGGCGGCCACCGCGCGTTCATGGCCGTCGGACCCGGCGGGCGCACGGTCACCGTCGTCCTCACCGAGGTACCCGCCACGCTCGAGGCCGACCTGGCTTACCTCGACGTCGTACAGACCGCGTTCTGCACGAACCCGCTTCCCGGAAGGACCCGGCCGTGATGAGTTTCCGCAGTACAGCCGCCCCGGCTCTGGCCGCTGCGCTCGCTCTGTCCCTGCTGACCGCGACGGATGTGACAGCCACGGCGCCCTCTACGGCCTCCGGGGCCACCGTCCTTGCCGCGTTCCACCACCAGCGCCTGACCTGGAAGAGCTGTGTGCTCGGCCCGCAGGACACACTGGGCGGGGAACTGGCGCAGGCCGACGCGCAGTGCGCCGACGTCAGAGTGCCCCTGGACTACGCCCGCCCCGACGGCCGTACGATCACGGTGGCCATCACCCGGATCCGGGCCACCGACACCGCCCACCGCGTCGGCTCCCTCCTCCTCAACAGCGGGGGCCCCGCCGGAGAGACCCTCGGCGACGCGCCCTGGATCCGCCGGACCATGAAAGACGTCGGCGCACGCTACGACATCATCGGCGTGGACCCCCGCTTCGTGGGCCGCAGTACCCCACTGGACTGCCACTGGCCGACCGGCAGCTTCTTCCGAAGCGCCGGTGCCGACCGTGCCGGATTCGACCGCATGACCGCCTTCGCCCGGGACCTTGCCGACCGCTGCCGCCGACACGCGGCCGACGTGCTGCCGTACGTCACCACCCGCGACACGGCCCGCGACATGGACGTCATCAGAGCCGCGGTCGGCGAGCGGCGGATCTCCTTCCTCGGCTACTCGTACGGAAGTTACCTTGCCCAGGTCTACGTCACGATGTTCCCCGGCCGCACCGACCGCATGGTCGTCGACGGCGTGATGGACGCCTCGCGTTACTCCCCGCGGCTGCTGCGCGGCAGCGAAACGGCCAACCGGCGGGCGCTGGAGCACTGGGCCTCCTGGGCCGCCGCCCGCGACGCCACCTACGGACTGGGGTCCACCCGGCGCGCGGTCCTGGCCGTCGTGGACCACATCCAGGCCACGGCTGCACGGCGGCCGCTGGAACTGGGCGAGTTCCGGATGGACGAACACCTCGTGGCGCCCCTGATCATGGGCGGCCTCTCCCAGGACAACGACACGGCCTTCGGGAACCTCGCACAGGCCGTCCGTGGCATGCGCCGCGCCGCCGAAGGGGGCCAGGTCACCCCGTCACCGGTCCTCACGGAGATGCTGACGCTCCTGCTCACCGGCGCCTCATCGCCCTACGGCAGCGCGCAGACGGCGATCCTGTGCGGCGACGTCCCCGACTCGCGCGACCCGGAGGTCTACTGGCACGACGTCCAGCGCTCCCGCGCCCTGGACCCGCTGTTCGGCCCCGCCACGCACAACATCACCCCCTGCGCCTTCTGGGCCCCGCCGCGCGAGCGTCCCACCACCGTCACGGACGACTTCCCGGCGCTGCTCGTCAACGCCACCGGCGACCCGCGTGACCCCTACGACGGCGCCCTGCTGCTGCACCGCAAGTGGCGCAGCTCCCGCCTGGTCACCCTGCGGGGCGCGGACCAGCACGGGGTGTACGGCTACGGCATCAGCCTGTGCGCGGACGAGGCCGTCAACGCCTACCTGGCCACGGGGCGGCTTCCCCGGCAGGACGTGAGCTGCGGCCGGCTGTAGCTCACGTCCTGCCGGGAGGGTTTTCTTCGAGTGGTCGGAGCGACGCCGTTGAGATCAGGAGCAGGTGGGGACGCCGTCGAGCCAGGCTGGTCCCTTGATGTAGATGTTCGTGATCCACCCCCGGTGGTCGGGCAGGTAGGACCACGCGTCGTTGGTGATGCCCTCGGAGGTCACTGTCTGGGCATGCTTCTGGCAGGCGATGCGCACCGAAGTCGGTCCGGTGAACTTGTGAGCCCTGGGGCTGGTCGTGGACGGCTCGGTGTGTGTCCACACATTGGTGCCCCAGGTGCTGAAGGTGCCGCCCTGACCGGGCCCGGGCTCCGGGCCGGTGCCCGCTGCGATCCGTACCGCGCCGGCGTAGTCGCCCCCGAGTCGGACGTTGCTGACCTGGACGCGGGTCCCGGATTCCCGGGCCTCCACCATCTTGCCCGCGCCCAGGTAGATGGCGATGTGGTGGATCCTGCCGGAACGCCCCCACGCCAGCAGATCCCCTGGGAGAAGCGGACCGGTGCCCTGGTCGGCGCCGAAGCGCGCCGAGGCGTGGCTCGTGCCGAACTGGCTGCGTGAGTTGCCGTTGAGGATGTCTTGCCCGGTGGCCTGGGCATAGGCGTAGCGAACGAGCCCAGAACAGTCGAAGCCACGCCGTTCGGGGTCATGGGAGCTCCTGCCCGGGTCGTTGGGGTCGACCTTGCCGTAGGTGGGGCCGGGCTGCGGACCGTGGCCGCCACTCCAGCTGTACCAGACGCCGATCTGCGCGCAGGCCGCCTGTACGGCGCGTTCCGCGACCGGTGCAGCGCCTGGTGCGAGGACGGCGCAGCCGCTGTCTGCGAGAGTGGCGGGTGATGCGGCCCGAGCCGCTGCGGCGGACGGTACCGCTGGACAGGCGGTCAGGGCCAGGAATCCGGCCGCGGTGGCGGCGACGGTGATGTGACGCATGTGTTCTGCTCGGCTTTCGTCGATGGGGAGTCGCGGTTCGGCGGTCCGGTCCGGGTGAACCGGTCAGCGCCAGGCCTGGTAGTGCTGCCAGTTGCAGGGGAACGTGCGCAGGTTCCCGAGGTCTCCGTGGTCGTCCATACACCGGTCGGTCGCCACGCTCCTGATCTGGATGGCGCCGCCCTCGTACGGCGCGGGCCGCCACTTCTGGAAGTCGGTGTTGTTGCAGGGGAACGTACGGAGGTTGCCCAGGCCCCCGTGGTCGTCCAGACAGCGGGCGGTGGCGACGTTCTTCAGGACACGGGCGTCACCCACGGTGAAGACCTCCCACTTCTGGAAGTCGGTGTTGTTGCAGGGGAACGTACGCAGGTTGCCCAGGCCCCCGTGGTCGTCCAGACAGCGCTTCGTCGCGTCGTTCTGGAAGGTTTGGCGCGGCGCGAGGACCGTTGTGCGGGCGGACGGGGCCGCGGGGCCCCCGGGTGCCGCCTCCACCGCACCGAGGCTCGCCGCGGTGAGGGCAACGAACGTGAGCCCTGCGGCGAACAGGTGAGAGGTCGTACGGGAGGGCAGGACGGTTCGGACACGGTTCATCGGGGAGATCCCTTCCAGGGGAGGACGGAGGCCGGTCGGCGTCTTGCGATCCACCGTTCCGGCCGGCGCTGTCATCCCGGTCACTCCTTGGTCACGCCGTCCGTGCCGGTTCACCCGGAACAGTCCGCCTGCGTTCGCGACGGGTCGCGCGGCGCTTGCGTGCCCGTCTCCCGGTGGGCCTCGCGCGCGATTGCGAGTGCCAGCGTGACGCCGTCGCGGGTCGTCGCGCCCCGCTCCCATGCCTCGGTGTAGGCCTCGGCCGTCATGTGCTTCTGGACAAGGTTCTGGGTGCGGGCGTGAAGCGTGGTGACGGGATGTAGCCCGGTGATTCCGGCTCCCGTCACCTGCCGGTACTGGTGTGCCACTCCCAGGACGACAGCCGCCCGGTCGTGGTGGGCGAGGGCGCCGAGTGTCCATGCGAGGGTCTCCAGCGTCCACGCGGGACCCCAGTTGTCGTCGACGGCGCACTGCCGTACGAGTGCGTCGCACAGGGGAAGGAGACCGCGGGACGGCTCTCCGTGCAGCAGTTCGGCCAGGGCGGTGCACCATTGGGCCCAGGTGTGTGCCCACGGCGCGCCGGCCGCCTCGGCCTCGGCGACATACGTGTCGCATGCGGAGCGGGCGGTGGCGCGATCGCCGAGGAAGACGGCGGCCAGGGCCCAGAACATCGTGGCCATGTGTGCGTCACCGGTGTGTCCCGCGGCGAGGAATGCCTCCCGGGCATGGGCGAGCCGACCGATGCAGGCAGGGTCTCCGCGCACCAGCAGTGCGTACACGCCCTCGGCGTAGACGAGGGGCGCGGCTTTCGGGGACGCGGATGCGGCACGGCACTCGTCGAGGAAGACGTCGGCTGCCGGATGGTCCGCCTGGATGATGGCGACGAACGCCTTCATGGCCGTCACCAGGGCCGTCGGCTCACCGAGGGCGGGGTCGAGCAGCGCTGACAGACTCTCGAGCCAGTGGCGGGCCTCACCGAGAGTGCTGCCGAAGAACCAGCAGCGCGTGCGCATCAGGTCGACGGCGATGGCGGCGCCGGTCAGCGCCCTGCCGGGGTGAACACGGCAGAAGTCGAGCGCGGAGCGCAGGTTGGGCAGCTCGCGACGCAGCCGCACCAGCCAGCCCACCTCGTCGGGCCCACACCACTCGGCGGCGCCGCGGGCAGTCAGCGCCTGGTAGTAGTCGCTGTGCCGGATGAGCAGTCCGGTGGCGTTTCCCTCCGCCCGCAGGCGGTCCGTGCCGTACTGGCGGATGGTCTCCAATAGACGGTAGCGGGTGGTGCTCTCGTACCGGCCGCCCGATCCGAGGGACTCGACCGTCATGACGGACTTGTGCACGAGGCCGTCGATCAGGTCCAGCACGTCCTCGGGCTCGATGCCGTCGCCCGCGCACACGGCCTCGGCCGCCCGGAGGTCGAAGCAGCCGACGAATACCGACAACCGGGCCCACAACAGACGCTCCCCGGGCGTGCAGAGAC
This sequence comes from Streptomyces sp. NPDC005820, assembly GCF_040630255.1. Classification (NCBI taxonomy): domain Bacteria; kingdom Bacillati; phylum Actinomycetota; class Actinomycetes; order Kitasatosporales; family Streptomycetaceae; genus Streptomyces; species Streptomyces sp. NPDC005820. The sequence goes on along the minus strand of NZ_JBEXXE010000045.1, from coordinate 39,777 downwards.
TGTGGCTCCAGTCGATGACGCCGCGCAGTGTGCGCAGGTAACGACCGGCGGCGGGTGACGGCACCGGTCCCGTCCTGGGTGCTGTCCGCGCGGCTGAGCGAGGAGCGGACAGCAGGCGGAAGCGGTCCTCCAGTCGTTCCAGGACCTCTTCCACGGTCAGTGAGCTCAGCCGCCCCGCGGCAAGTTCGATGGCGAGCGGGATACCGTCCAGACGCCGGCACAGCTCGGCTGCCGCCGCGCCATGCCGGGCGCCCGCCCGCGGCCGCGGCGGCCGTCGCCCTTTCGTTCAGGAGACGTACCGCCTCGCACGGTGTGCCGTCCGGCCCGTTCCGAAGCGCCAGACAGGGGACCAACAGCACGTGTTCGCCCGGTACCCCGAGTCGCTCGCGGCTGGTGGCGAGTACCCGCAGTCCCGGCGCGGCCTGTAGTAGCCGCAACACCAGCACGGCCACGGCGTCCACCAAGTGCTCGCAGTTGTCCAGTACAAGCAGCAGATGTCTCTCGCGCAGATGGTCGGCCACCGCATCGGCCGCGGACCGCGTGGACTGATCACGCAATCCCAGTGACTCGGCGACCGCCCGTCCCACCAGCGCCGCATCGGTGAGCACTGCAAGATCGGCGAGCCATACCCCGTCCGGGAACGCCGACGTCGACCGCCGCGCGGTACGCAGCGCGAGCCGGGTCTTGCCGACCCCGCCCACACCGGTCAGCGTGACCAGGCGGGACAGGCCCAGCAGCCGCTGCGCCTCGGACAGTTCCCTCTCCCGCCCGACAAAGGATGTGGTCTCGGCAGGCAGGTTCCCCAGCCCGCACGGCCCCGCACCGGATGCCCGGGACAGGGCCGGGGCGAGATCGGGCGCCGCGGTGAGCATGCGCTGGTGCAGGGCCTTGAGCTCGGCGCCCGGATCGATGCCCAGTTCCTCGGCGAGCAGCCCGCTGATCTCACGGAAGCACTGCAGAGCCTCGCCCTGCCCGCCGTGCTGGTACAGCGCCAACATCCGCTGCGCCCAGAAACGTTCGCGCAACGGATGGAGCATGGTCAGCCGGCGCAGCTCCGGGAGCGCCTCCGCGGGCCGTCCCGACCGGATCAGGGCGTCGATCCACGACTCCTGCGCCGCCAGCCGCTGCTCGCACAGGCCAGGGACGACATCCGCGAACCGCTCCGGCGGCAGATCGGCCAGCGGCTCGCCCCGCCACAGGTCCAGGGCACCGCTCAGCAGCGCCACCGCCCGGTCCGGCCGGTCCTCGGCGAGCGCGGCCCGCCCTTCTCGCACGAGCACGGCAAACCGGTGCGCGTCCAGCCCGTTCCTGGCCTGTGCATCCAGCGCATAGCCGCGGCGATCGGTCCGCACAGCCTGCGGTCCGATCGCCCGCCGCAGCCTCAGAACGTAGTTCTGTACGGCGTTCCGCGCCCCCCGCGGCGGATACTCCCCCCACAACCGGCCCACCAGGGCGTCCACAGAGACGACATCACCGGCGTCGATCAGCAGCGCTGCCAGCACCGTGCGCAGCTGAGCGGCGCCCACGCTCACACGCAGACCGTCGCGCGCGACGACAAGCGGTCCAAGGATCCCGTACTCGTACTGTGCGTCCACTCACACGACTCTAAGCACTCAGTAATGAGAGTGATACTCTATGTGATTACGCTTGAGGTGGGTAGCGGGCCAAGACCAGGTCAGATGGGGTTCAGTGGTGTGAACGACGAGGACGGCCATGTGCACGCGCGCCGAGATGTCCGCGGTTGGCAACAGCTCCTTGAGAGGGGACGAGGACCGACCGCGACCAACACTTACGGGTTGACTTCGGAGCGAAATGGGGGCGCGCCGATGGTACGGGCACCTCACGGTTCGCAGCATGGGCTCACATGACGAAGGAACAACCGATCAAGCGACGAACCACCCTGCGGCGCGGCCTGCGGACCGCCGTCGCCTGCGCCGCCATCTCGATCAGTACTCCGACTGCCGCTCTGCCCGCCGAGGCCACCGCCGCGGTTGAGCCGGTCTCAGGCCCGGTCCAGCTGAGTCTCCCCGTCCCCACTGGCCCGTACATGGTCGGCGAAGTGCCTGTGCATCTCGTGGACCACTCCCGGCCCGACCCCTGGCAGACCGGTCACAACCACCGCGAGCTGATGGCCAGCGTGTTCTACCCCACGAGGCAGGCGGCGGGCCACCCCGCCGCGCCCTACATGCTTCCCCGCGCGGCAACACACTTCGACTCGGTGACCACCAACGACTACCTCGGGATGAACCTGCCGACCGGACAGGTCGACTGGGCGGCCACCGCCACGCACGTGGTAGAGGGGGCACCGGTTGCCGGCGGCGAAGGGAAGCGGCCGGTGCTGATCTATTCCCCGGGACTGGGCGAGCCCCGGACCTGGGGCACCACGCTGGTGGCGGATCTGGCCAGCCGGGGTTATGTCGTGGTCACCATCGACCACACCTACGAATCCCCGGAAGTCCAGTTCCCCGACGGTTCGCTGGCCACCATGGTCTCGCTGACGGACCCCGACGCGTTCATCAAGAAGTCCCTCGCAGTCCGGACCGCTGACACCGGTTTCGTACTGGACCAGCTGGCAGCGATGAACGCCGGCCAGAACCCCGACGCGGACGGCCGGCCACTGCCCAGCGGTCTCACCGGAACACTCAACCTGTGCAAGGTCGGCATGGTGGGCAGCTCGCTGGGAGGCACGGCCGCCGCCACGGCCATGGACGCCGACCCGCGGATCAGCGCCGGCATCAACACGGACGGCAATCTGACCAACTTCGACGGCACCCTCATGCCCGTGGCCGAACACGGCCTCACACGATCGCTCCTGCTCCTGGGAAAGGACGGCATCACGGACACCGGCCCCGGCTGGCAGGCGTTCCGCGCGCACACCCCCGGCTGGACACGCCAGCTCACACTACGCGGTTCGGAACATGCGTCGTTCACGGACGCCGAAGCGCTGCTCCCGCAGCTGGGCCTGCCGTCGGCCACCCAGACGGAGGACATCGGCACGATCGACCCGGCCACGGCGATCCGTACCAACGAAGCCTACGTGTCCGCGTACTTCGACCACTGGCTACGCGGACGCTCCGGCCGACTGCTGAGAGGACCATCAGAGCAATACCCCGCGATGGAGTTTGTCGACTGATCACTTCCCCGAAGCAGCAAAAGGACCGTTAGCCGCCGTGGACGGGAGGCTGACAGCCATCGGGTTCGACGCGCGTCTGCCAGCTGAGACAGGCTCAGCCTGCACCGCCTCAGAATTCCCGGACGGACATCAGTGAACAAGCAACCCACCATTGGCTTTCGCGCAAGCGATACGCGTTGCGGGGGCTTGACCGTCGTCACGTCGGCGCGGGACGGTCGGTGCGCAACTATCCGCAACCAGCTCGACAGGGGAGGCCGTCATGACGTTACGGTTCGTCGGGATTGACCCCAACACCGGCGGCGAGGGATCACCGACGGTGTGGGTGGAAGAGGAGAGCGCGGACCTGGTCCTTCAGGGCGAGGAAGCCGACGAACTCCTGAAGGCCCTGGTCGGCTCCACCGAGTGGGTGGCCGGCCACAAGACGGGGATCCCCGCGCACGAGCGGGTGATCCGGATTCCGGCCCGCATGGTGCCGATTCTGAGGGAGGCCTGCAATGCCGCTGAACGCGCAAGCGCTCAACACCGCGACGTTCGCTGAGCTGCTCGCCGACACCCACCAGATGGCGGTCCACCTGGAGATGCGCGACGTCTACGCCGTCGGTGACGAGACGGACGACTACACGGCCTTCCTGCGTACCGGCGTCCCGAACCTCGATCCGGCCCGCTCGTTCTGGCCCCAGTGGATGCCGCTCGTCAAGGACGCGGTCGCCCGCGGCGTGGTCATGCGCCGCGCCCGGATCGTCTCCGAGCCGGTCACCGACTACATCCGCTACGAGCACGCCATCACCCAGCTCAACCTCCAGGCCGGAGAGGACGTGCGCTGGCTGCCCCGCCGCCGCGCCTCCGACATCCCGCTGCCCGGCAACGACTTCTGGCTCCTGGACGGCCGCCTCGTGCAGTTCCACCACTTCACCGGCACCGGCGACTGGGCGCCGGACGGCAGGGAACGCACCACCGCCCCGGCCGCCGTCGCGCTGTGCACCACCGCGTTCGAGACGGTCTGGGAGCGCGGCATCCCGCACGAGAAGTACACCGTCCAGGCCCCCTGAGAAGCCCCATGAGCACCTCCCCATCGTCCAGCGCACGAGCAGCCCGTGAAGCGCTCGCCGTGCGCTTGCAGCACCTGCGCAAGGACGCCGGCCTCACCGGGAAGGACCTCTCCGCCCGGTGCGGCTGGCACCCCGCGAAGACCACCCGCATCCAGAAGGGCGACGCCCCGCCCTCCGACTCCGACATCCGGGCCTGGTGCGCGGCGTGCGGCGCGGACGACCAGGCCGACGACCTCATCGCCACCGCCCGCGCCGTCGACTCGATGTACCTGGAATGGCGCCGCCTGCACAAGGACGGGATGCGTAAGGTCCAAGAGGGCTGGTACGCCCTGCACGAGCAGACCCGCCTCTGCCGGGTCTACGTCTCCAACGTGCCGCCCGGCTTCTTCCAGACGCCCGGCTTCGCCACCGCCCTCATGGGTCAGATCACCGCCTTCCAGGGCACCCCCGACGACGTCACCGAAGCGGTCGCCGCCCGGGTCGCCCGCTCCCGCTTCCTCTACGAAGGCGGCCACCGCTACGTCGTCCTCATGGAAGAGTCCGTCCTGCGCTACCGCACCGCCGACCCCGACACGATGCGCGGGCAGCTGCGCCACCTCCTGGCCGTGATGCCGCTCGCCTCCGTCTCGCTCGGGATCATCCCGTTCACCGCGCAGCGCACCGTGTGGCCGCTGGAGGCGTTCTACCTCCACGACGACGACGTGGCCGTGGTGGAAACCCTGACGGCGGAGATCAAGGTGACGCAGCCGCGTGAACTCGCCGACTACGCCAAGGCGTTCACCAAACTCGCGGAGATGGCCGTCTACGGCGACGCCGCCCGCGCGCTCATCCGGGCCGCGATCGACTCCCTGGAGTGAACTTCCGCAATTACCCGCAATGTCGTTGAGGACGGAGCGGGCGCCTCCGTAGCGTCGAACGACACCGACGCACCCAGCACACGGAGGCGGTGCCCATGAGCGCACCCACACCCGCCGGACCCGCACCGCACGGCCCCGACCTCCAGCCGCCCGCCATCGGCCGGCCCTCCCCGGCGCTGCTGGCCCGCGCCGACCGCGGCTACGCCCGCTTCCTCGCCGTCCAGGCCCCGGACGCCGCCACCGGCGACCACGGCCAGGACGACGACGCGGCGGGCGCCCGATGAGAGGCAGGCACGCCGTGCTCTACGACCCGCGCGGCCTGATCGAGGCCGAACTCCCCCTGGACCGCGCCCCGCACGAGGCACTCGTCACCGCCGTCCTCGCGTGGAAGAGCCCGGACCTCGCGCCCCGCGACTACGAGCAGATCGCCCTCCAGCTCACCGGACACGCACGCGCGGTCGCCGCCGACGTCCGGTGCCACGCCGCGGCCCTGCCCAAGGACGACGGCCGCGGCGCCCTCGCCGAAGTCGTCCTCCGCGAAGCCGACGGACGCCTGTCCGCCCCGCTGGAAGGCACCGCCCGCTGCGTCCAGAACCGCGTCCGCCTCGTACGGGCGCTCTACACGCGGCTGGATCGCCTCACCGAACCCGTCCCGGCCGCTCCGTAGCCCGCGGTGGTGTCCTGCTCGGCCGCCAACGCTTCGCGCACCACAGTGCGTACGCTGCGAGCGTTTGACCGTTCTGCGAGGAAGAGCTGCGGATGACTGAGAACCCGTCTGTGCCCGGGCCGCGCCGGGACCTGGCGATGCACAACGACTGGTGGGCTTCGGGCTGGGATCATGTTCTGCCCCGACAGGGCTTCCCGCTGACCATGCTGATCGGGACCGCGAGTCAGCCCGGTGTCACCGGCTCCCTGGACGGCCTCCTTCAGGAGCTCTTCGACGGCCACTGGGACATGATCGGCGGCAACCTCGACGGCGCGCTCACCTTCTCCTGGCCCGATGAGGAGTGGGACTACGAGGAGGCGCCGGAGGGGCGCGAAGCGAACGAGGCGAACCGCTGGGAGACGTTCGGCGCCATGCTCACGGCCGCCGGCTACCCGGTGCCCACCACCGTGCGGGACCTGTCCGAGCTCTACCTGACGTGGGGCCTGGCCCGCCGCGAAGAGACGCCGGACGGCACCCGATGGTCCATGCCCGCCGCGCTGCCACTGCCGGGCGACCTGCTGCCCCTGGACCCCGAACTCACCGAGCGCCTCGACGGGATCCGCTGGACGATGCGCACCGGCCCGCTCCTCGACACCCTCATCGACCACCTGGTCAACGATCTGGGTGAACCGGCAGAGACCCTCACCTCCCTGGACCGGCTGGCGGCAGCCACGGGCCAGGACGTCGACGACGTCCGGCTCGCTCTCGCGGAACTCGTGAAATCCGGCGACGCCCGCGTCCAGCGCGGCGAGGAGCCGGCAGACGCGGAGCGCCTGGAGGCCCACCGCCGCTTCCGCCTGGTCATGGACTGGGAGCACTTCCACGAGAACCGCATCCAGGTGAGCCGCGGGTGACTGAGGCCGCGCACGGCACCGTGGGGACCAGCGACACGCGCCTGATCGTGCTCCGCGGCAACAGCGCCTCGGGCAAGTCGTCCGTCGCGGCCGGCCTGCGCGAGAAGTTCGGCCGCAACCTCGCGATCGTCGCCCAGGACAACCTGCGCCGCATCGTGCTGCGCGAACGCGACCGGCCCGGCGGCGCCAACATCGGCCTGATCGACCTCACGGCCCGCTACGCCCTGAACCACGGCTTCCATGTCGTCGTCGAAGGCATCCTGTACGCCGACCGCTACGGCACGATGCTCCAGGACCTGGTGCGCGCCCACCAGGGCGTCACACGGTGCTACTACCTCCACGTGCCCTTCGAGGAGACAGTGCTCCGGCACGCGACGAAACCGGATGCCGAGTACCTCGCGCACGTCAATGAGGGCCACCTACGCGACTGGCACCGAGAGAAGGACCTGCTCCCCAACGGCCTGGAGACCGTTGTCGACGTGGCCAGCACCCTGGACGACACGGTCCAACAGATCCTCTCCGAGAGCGGCCTGGACGGCATTCTCCCGATCGACCGCTGAGGGGAGCCACCGCAGGTACGGTCATCATCACGGCACCGACGACGGCACACACCACCGGACCCAGGGGGCAATGGGCGTGGAGAACGGATCGCAGAGCATCCCGTGGGGCGGCGAGTGGCGACGCCACCTCCGCTCCGATGCCGAGAGGGATCTCGTGCGCTCGTGGAAGCGCCGTGTCGAATGCCCGACCTGCAAGGCAGCCGCAGGGCGGGCCTGCCGCACTGCGGGCGGCCGCCCGACCAACGAACACCGTGCACGCCGTGACGCCGTCGGCCCCATCCCGTACGCGAAGTGGCGAAAGGAGGGCCTCATCCCGGAGCAGCGGACGTACACGATTCCGGCCGTGCTCAAGGAGTCGGAGAAGGCCCGCGCCGACTTCAACGTGGACACCGCCCTGGCCGACGGTGTGGCGGTCGTCCGCATGTTCCTCGCCGACCGGCTCGGGTTGTTCCTCCAGGGCGAGGAGGCCATGGACCGCATCGACGACGCCGTGCGCAAACTGATCGAGGTCCGCGGCCCGGTGGGGACGGCCGACGTGGTCACCGTCCTCGCCAGCCAAGTGGCCTCGCTGCTGGCTGCGAACGCCGGACCCGACGGCGATCCGGAGGGCCTGTTCGACACGATGATCCGCGCGCAGATCGACATGGTCCGCAGGATGAATGCGATCGAGAAGGAACGAGCCGACGGATGACCGGCCGGACCAACGCGCACGCTGGTGGTGTCCCGTTCGAGTGAAGGGCTGAGCTGTGCCCGACCGACCTGAAATCGTCTGCATCTGCGGCTCTACCCGGTTCGTGGACGAGATGCGTGCGGTGAATCGTGATCTGACCTTCGCCGGGGTCATTGTTGTTGCGCCAGGCGAAGCAGACGAGTTGATCACCGACAAGCAGAAAACGGCGCTGGACGCCCTCCACCTGCGCAAGATCGACCTGGCAGACCGGGTTCTGGTCGTCAACCCTGGTGGGTACATCGGCGAGTCCACGAGAAGGGAAATCGACTATGCCCGCGCCACCGGCAAGCCGATTTCGTTCACCGATCCCGCCCCTGCTGCAACGTAGTTCGCCGGGGGGAGCGGCTTAAGATCCCAGGGACTACACGCACACCAGTGCGATGCCGCGGCTCAGAACCCCCGGGCATCGCACCTCGGTGCGTGTAGGGACTGTGCACGATGCCGCTGGCCCCGGACAGCGAGGGCCCCCCGGCCGCCCGGCCTACGACTTCTTGCTTCCCGTGGCCGACGTCGACGCGCGGTAAGGGCTTACGGGGTCCGGTCGCCACCGTTTGGCCGTCTCCCTCGCGAACGCCTCCAGTCTCGTGCTCCGGGGATGCATGTAGACGTAGTGGTCGGCGGCGAGGATCTGCACGGTGTTGATTTTGTCCATGAGGGCGCGTGGGATGGCGCCGACGGCGTTCTTCCTTCCCAGGGCCAGCAGATGGCGGGGAGTGATGGGCAGGACGATGGAGTGCGCGTCGCCGAAGGCCATGTTGCACAGCCAAGGTGAGGTGTCCGTGCGCACGGACAGCGCCGGATTGTCCCCGATCAGGAACTGCCCGCTCTCCGGCCTCAGCACCTCCAGGTGCCAGTTCGAGGACTCGGCACGCACCTTGTGGAACATGCTCTCGATGCTGGTGCGAAACAGTGCGCCCGATCCGAAGTCCTGGGTGACCTCAGACTGCTCGACGAGCCGTTCGGCGTAGGCGTTGAGGGCATCTGCGCCTGTCAGGTGCAGCCCGGTCTGTCGCAACGCCTCACGGCGCAGTGGCTCCGGGAACCGTTCGACGAGCTCACCGGGGATCTTCGCGCGCACGGTCGTGAACGCGTTGGCGTACACATCACGGTAGCGATGTGACCGCACGTAGTGCAGCACGATCAGGTCGCGCAGGGTCTCCACGTGCAGGGGGTCAGCGAACGGCGTGCCAGCGTGCACAGCCTTGAAGGCAGCAGGAGCCCGCACCTCCACGGAGTTCCACAGATCTTCGGCAGAAGCGGAGTCGAAGGCGATGAAGTTGTCGGCCCACCCACACGCCCTGGCGCTCTTCAGCTTGTTCGAGCGATCCGGGAAGTGCACGTCGACGGGGCGCACCTGGGGTCCTCGGTCATCCGGCTCGTCCATGGCGAACTGCTTGAGCAGGACCTTGGAGACGACGTGCTGTTGCCGGGTTATGCGAGCTGCTTTCACGCGCCCGATCCTGCCAAGTACCCGGCGCGCGGCGCCGAGAATTATCGCTCTTCGAGAAGCTGACATGGATCCTCCCCGGAAGACTGGTGTGGCGTAGCTGACGCGTCTGCTTATTGATCTTGGTTGTGGCCTGGTGTTGCTCAGTTGTGCTGAGCGGTGTGTTCGTTTCGTGGGGGAGGTCTACGCGAAGCCGGGGTGTCCGGCGTCGGTGGATACGTGTGCTGAGCTGGTTGTTTGGTGTTGCGCAGTGTGCTGGGTGGGGCAGCGGTTTTTGCGCAGGGAGGTTGGCGCGTCTATAGGTACGGGGCCTGGTCGGCCGGTGTGCTGAGGACAGGGCTGCAGGGGTACGTGGGTGGTTCAGCGGGTGTGCAGGCGTTTCCAGAGCAGGTCGTGGTCGGCTGGTGCGAGGCGGGGCAGTTGGAGGCGGCTGGCGAGTTGGGGGGGCAGGCGGTCGAGGGCTGTGGCGAGGGTGAGGGTTTCGGGGTAGGTGATCAGGTTCCGGCAGGTCAGTGTGGGGGTGGCTGGGCCTGGGGGGATGTGGGGGTTGGCGGTGGTGAGCCGGCCCAGGCGTGTGTGCCAGCGTTCGTGCAGGTGTTGGTGGTGGTCGTACCAGCGTGTCGTGATCGTCGATGCCCAGCTCAGGGAGACCGGTGTCGCCGGGCGCCGCGCGCGAAGGTGGGCTTGGGTGAGTTCGGGGACAGCTCGGATGTCGAGGGGCGCGGGATGCCGGGGGTCGCTTGAGGCCTGTTGGTGGCGGGTGCAGATCATGATTCTGGGCAGGTCGGGTGCCGGGTGGATCCATGCGGGGACGGTTTGGTGGGGGCTGCGGCGGATGGTGCAGGCGGTGCATGCGGGCAGCGGCTGTATCGCGGGCGGGGCGGGCTGCCAGCGGGCGGTGGCGGCGTGGGCTGTGCCGATGGCGGCGGGTGGGGGCCGGCGGGGCAGGGCGCGGGCGAGGTGTGCCGGGTGTGAGTAGCTGAGGTACAGGAAATCCCGGTGAGATTGATCTTGCTGGGCTTCCCCTACCGGTCGCCGTTCCGGGCCTGCGCGAGCAGCTGGGCCACCAGGTCGTCGGAGCCGCCTTCGGTCTGGCGGGCCAGGTCGTCCAGCACGGTGTCGCCGTCGAGGACCTGCGCGGTGAGCCGTTCCATCGGCCCCGGGTCGGTGCCGATGCCGGGCCCGGGGATGCGGGCGCGGACCGGGCGGCGGGGGCTGATGACCTGTGCAGCGTCGGACCCGGTGGCTTCTTCGGCTTCGGCGAGCGCCCGGTACAGCGAGGCGACAGAGGGGCGCTTGCCCGCGTTCTTGCCGGTCTTGATGGTGAGCTTGCCCGCGATCTCGGGGACGGGGACGCCGCGGTCCTTCAGGGCGCGGGCGAACAGCAGCGAGTCGTCGTCGATGACCTTCGGGCGTCCGCCGTGGTTGCCCTTGGCGGCGGCGGTCTGCTGGCCTTCGAGGGTCTTCTCACGGATGTAGTTGCGGTCGAGCTGGGCGGCGACGGCGAGGACGGCGAAGAACATCGCGCCCATGCCATTGGGGTCGTAGATGCCGGTGAGCGGGCCGGTGAGGAGTTCGAGCTGGACGCCGGCGTCCTGGAGATGGCCGGAGAGGGTCATGAGCTCGGCGGCGTTGCGGGCGAGGCGCTTGAGTTCGTGGACGGTGAGGATGACCTCCTGGTCGGGGGCGGCCTCCTTGATGTCGTACGCCAGCTTGAGGGCCTTCTCCAGCTCGGGCCGGGTCTTGATCCGGGTGGAGATCTTCTCGGAGAAGATTCGCTTGCAGACCGGTTCGAGCGCGGCGAGCTGGGAGGCGAGTTCCTGCTGGGCGGTCGAGCAGCGGGCGTACCCGATCCAGATCGGCTTGGCCGCGGCGGCGGCCGGCAGGGCCGAGGCGGGTGGGCCCGCTTTCCACGGGCGCCCGGGGCCGCGGTCCTCCGGTACGAGTACCTCCAGCTCCTCGCGGAGCGCGGTCACGAGGATGAAGCGTGCGGTGTGGTACTTCGTCGCGCACTTCCCGCTGCGGGTGCGGCACGGGCTCCCGGCCGGGGCTTCACACTTCGGACAGTCGTTTCGTTCTACCGTGTTTGCGGCTTGATCGGGCGTCAGGTCCACTCGGACAGTGTGTCAGAACAGTCTCGCACAACGCGCCGGTTTTGAGAGGGGTTCTGCGAACGGCGACCTGCGGGTTCGTGTGCGGCTCCGGGGTGTTCGCAGAACTCTCGCAACTGGTCATTTTTGAGAGACTGACCGGATGTGGCTGCGCGCTACAACCGGCCCGCACGAGTGCCGCCAGACGTGCCGTTTCACCTGCCCGGGGCAGCGTCACCGGCCAGCCACAGACGCGCTCCCGACACCGCCGCTGGAGAATTCAATGATCGAGCTTCACCTGATTTCCCACTCTCCGGTCAAGATGTTGAAACGGACGCGCGTGTTGCTTCGGTGCGTCGACTGCGCGTAGGTGGCCATTCCGTCGATGTTCGCGCCGTGACCGGCAATGGTGACGGTGAAATCGCCCCTGCCTTTGATCTCGTGTGTCTCGCCATCGAACGGCGACTCCGGCAGGGTGATCAGGCACTGTCCCGCCGTGACGGTGACGAACCGTTGATCGGTCCTGAGGATTGCGCTCGTGCCCGTCGTGACGCTGGGACCGTTCGCTGCGTAGAGCGTTTCGAACACCGGTGGGACGAACGTAATCTCTGTCTCGCCTACGGTACCGTCCGCCGGCGTGTAGGTTACAGTTTTTTGAACTTTATTGGCATCGGTAATCTTTTTGGTCGCACCGCCGTCGAGGAGAGCGACTGAGATGTACTGCCCGACGGCCAAGTAGGACAGGTTCCACGGCGAGCTGACGACGAATGTTCCCGCTTCGCTAACGTGCCCCTTCGGCTTCGTCGCCGGGGCATTAGCGGCGTGCAAGGTTCCTGCCGCGACGCAACGCTGCGCCCAGATGCCATCACCCGCGGTTGGATTACTCTTCCAGATCGTGTCCCCAACCTCGTAGCTCTGAGGATAGCTACTCGGACTCGGTGCCGCCTGCTCAGGGCTGGGACCCGCTTGAAATACCATCTGATTGGGTGGCTGCTCGACCGGGGGCGGCTTTCCTAGGTAGATGCCGTTCGGGAAGTACGGCGCACTTCGACGCAGGTTCAGGTCTATCGTCGGGAGTCGCAACACTTCGAGTTTGGTAGCCCAACTCTCGAGATTGATCCACGGGTTTGAAAACCCTTTGAACCGCCACCGCAGTGAGTCTTTATGGACATCATTTTTGGGATTCGGCGCCTTTGTATATACAGCCATCTCGCCGAAGATCATATCGAGCTGGTTAAGCTTATAGTCCTCACCTATTTGCGTTACAAGATGAGCCTCGCCTCGCCTGTTCTCGTACATGAGCGGCCTCCCCCGCATGACGCCGCTGAGGATATCGAAATGCGGCCCAGAGTTGATGCTTCCGCCGAAGACACTGTTCAAACTCGTCAGACTTGCGCGTGTTTCACCCTCTGAATAGCATCCATGAAGGCTTGAATTGCTATCATTTTCGAAATGAAAGTTGTATGTTGTATTCCCTTCGCCGTGGCATGCGACGAAAACGTTCTTCGGGCTCATGTCGTGGAAGCCGACGTAGTTGTCTATCGCGTAACACCCCTGGATGAGGCACACCGTGGCACCAGCCCCGGCGAGGAGGAGTCCTTCGCTCTTGCCAAGCCAGAACAGGCAACTCGTCAAGACGCTTCCGCCCGGGTTCTTGGCCGACTGCGGCGACGGGCTGACGCCGTCCAGGAACACGTTGGCGCCTCCGAATTTGCCGACGATCACGTTATACATGTAGATCGGTGCCGTGGCGTGGACACCGTACCCACTTGAAGTCCCGGAATCCTCGCAGGAGATTGTGAGATCGCGGAAGGTTGTGAACCATGCAGTCGACGTGTAGCCCTCGGGCTCGGGGTTACCGCCCTTGATTCGGAAGGCTATCTTGTTCCTCGGGAAGCCGAGCCACGTACCAGGAGATACTCGGTCCCCGGGGCCACCGAGGTGTATGTTTGGGTCGCTCATCCCGGTGCCCTCGATGACGACGCCACGGGTAAGCATGATGGTGTCCGAGAAGTAGAGCCAGCCGCGGAGGATGATCTTTGCACTTTTGTTTGCCTCAGCGTGGATGGCTGCGAGGACGGTGTTCATTACGGCGAGGTTGTCAGTTCCGGGGGTGCTGGTTCCGTTCCAATCGGGCACGCCGCCGAAATCTTGAAAATGGTAGTGCCCCGGAGTGTCGAAGCGGCGAAGCCATCGGCCGTTGACGACGGCCGATGGGATCGTTACCCCGCCATTCCCGACGAGGCCGCCGCTCATGTAGGTGCCGGCCCCATCCGATTCCAAAGCCGGAATCGTAAAGGTGGGGGTGTCGGACCCGATGACTCCAATCGGCCCCCATGTCCTGTTGATCCCAGGCATACCCCGAACCCCAGCGATCATCGCCTGCACACCGCTCGTAAAGCCGTGCGGTGCCGACGTCGTCACCGTAACGCTCGTCGCTTTCGGCTTCCCGCCCCACGTGCCATTGCCGGTGGAACCATTGAGCGCAAAGTTATCGTCATCCCTCTCGGTGATGAGCCATGGGCCGTTCACAGCGATGCCGGTTACGCCTGAAATGCGGACGCTCTGACCTGTGGTGAAACCGTGCCCCACGGCGGTGATGACAATCGGACTGCCGCCGGTGACGCCGGTGATCTCCTTTGTGGCCAACGTGGCGTTCGTGAGCGTCGCGGACGGGAGCGGCGTCCCTTCGAAGAAGAAGCTGCCTCCTCCTCCGTCGCGAGCCGAGTAGTAGCCGGCCACATCGGCCTCGTCGTTGATGCTGAACGCCCCGAGCATCGACTGCAGGTCTGCGACGGTCTCTGCAGTCCCCACAATGCGCGGATTCAATGTCTGGTTCATAATCGAACTCCGTGTCAGCAAAGATCGCCGCTTCTCGGTATCGAGCGCGTCCCGCGGTCCATGTAATTTCCGCTGGCGCCCCGATGCCCGCCAGGCTGCGCTCACGGCCTGATCACGCTCTCGTCATTGACTACTGCAGCGCCGACGTGCTGTTCGGGTGAGGCGCGTCGCGTGGGCGTGCAAGTGGGCGTTGACTCGGCCGCTAGCAGGTCGAATCCGGCCGTATTCCTCGCAAAAGGTGTCGCGTCCGCCAGGCGGGCTGGCGGGGAAGCCCGCACGACACTCCCAGGCCCCCGCAGGGCGTCGTCCTCTTCCCATCATCACGCCCCTGGCGAGACCGCGCACAGTGACACACGTGAGTCCCCCGGAAAGCCCAGTCAGTCCAGATCCGCATCGTCCTCGTCCGGCTCCGGCGTGTTCGGGTCGCGCAGCGGGCGCAGTCCCTGGCCAGTGTGAGTTCCCGGCTTTGTGCTGTGTCTGAGGGGGCGTTGAGCTGGGGCGTCGGGGCAGATCTGGATTCTCATGAGGTGTTGGTGTGCTGATCTGACCAGCTTGAACTGCGGAGTGTTGACCTCTGGTTAGAGGTGCATGAGTCTGTGACCTGCTGATACGTGGTAGATCTGGAATGTCGCGGATACCTCGGGAACTCCTGTGAATGTGGCGGCGTTTGCGCAGGTCAGGGAGCTGATGGAGTGCAGGGGTGGTTTGCTGCTTCGTGGGCGGCCGTCCTGAGAGGCGGCAGGCGTCTCGCATTGTCGGGGCGTTTTCGATCATGGCTCGCGACCGGGCCGTGAGGCCCCGCCCGGTCAGTGGTGCGGTCCCGAAGAGCGCTGAGCACGGCCCCGGTGGTGGCAGAGCTCATCCTCGTGCCGCCGCACGATCCGGTAGACCTCACAGGACCAACCGGCCCCCCGTCCGTGACTCATGGACGGGGCCCTTCGCATGCGCGGCGGGGCTCATGGCCAGTTGGAAAAGGGGCGGTGGCGGGACGTCCAGCCCGGCAGAATCGGGTGATCGACACGTCCCTTTGGGGGAGCTATGCAGGAACTTCGCTTCGACGACGACATCCGGTTCACCGCAACGGTCAGCAGCGATCAGACGTGGCTGAAGCGTGCGCTGGGAGCCCACGAGCTGAGCGTCCAACTAGCCGTCGGAGTGTCGCCCTTCACCGAGGCCGGGAAGATCCTCGCCCTGGAGACGGACCTGTTCGGCTTCGACACGACAGTGCAGCGCCAACGGCTCGCCCGGACCACGGCGAACCTGGCGTACACCCCGAAGATCACCGTCCACCGCGTGAACCTGTCCTTCCCGCTGACATCACTGCAGGTCCATGCGATCGAGGAAGGCCGCACCGGCGACGTACGGTTCGAGATCGACCTCAACGCGACGCTGCCGCAGGCACCCGGCTACCCGGGGAGCGCCCAGGACACGGCGCACATCACCATCGCCAAGAGCCGGTGGGAACAGCAGCTTGCGCAGCTGGGGCCGTCCGCGGCGTTCGAGATGGCCGTGCCGTATCCGCTCGGCGACCCGGAGAGGGACGACGTCGGCCGGACCCTGCGGGAAGCGCAGCGTCTGCTGACCATGGGTGAGATCCCCGCGTCCATCCTGCAGATCAGGCGGGCACTTGAGTGGGTCCGGGAGAACGCGGGTTGGGACAACCCCGGCAGGAAGGTCCCCAGCCAGTGCAGCCAGACCGAGCGGTGGTGGCGGATCCAGGACGCCCTGTACGGCCAGACATGCGGCGCTCTGCACAATGACGCGGTCACCAGGGACTTCGCATACGACCGGGCCGAGGCCGAGACGCTCTTGGCGATGACCGCCGCACTACTGCGGAACGTACGTACCGCTGTGTGATGGGAAGGCGTCATTCCCGGCGGTGGAGCCCGTTGTCGTGATGCCGGCACGTCACGCTCGCAGTCTGGTGCGACGTGCCGCACGGCGGCGCCACGCTTCTGGGCCCGAACGGCGTCAGCCGCCGCATCCACGCTCGTATCGGTGGTCGTCTGGGGGTGCTGGATCATTCACCCGGCGCCGGATGCCCAGCTCTCAAGCTCGGGGAAGGCGGTCTCCCACGCGTCGCGGACGTGCCTGCTGATCATGGTCCTCATCGTGGGCCATAGCGCGAGCAGGAGATCGCGGTTCAGGAAGCAGGTGATGTCCTCGCGCTGCCCTTCGGTGAGCACGGAGCGGTAGAGGCTCATACGCTGGCGGGGCCGGTCGAGGTCGTAGGTGCGCAGTCCTGACCAGGCGATGTGGAGCGGCAGATCGACGAAGCCGTGCTCTGGTCCGGCGAGGGCCTCCAACGTGTCGGGAAGGCGTCCCGCATACCGCTCGTACAGCACCGCGGCGACGGGCGGCCTGGCACCAGGGCGTGGCTGCTGAACCATGGTCCCAGTATTCCGTGTGGGCCAGCAGAGAAGTGAGCCAGGACCGTCGGGAGCTGCTGCTGGGGCCGCATGACGTGTCATCGCCCTGTTCCTGACTGCAGCATGCGCAGCAGGAGAGCGGGGACGGAGACGTCTGCGGCGGTGACGAAGTCGTGCACGGCATCGGGCAGCTGAAGGCCTTGCTGCCGGTGGAGCCGCTGGCTCAGGTTGTCCGCAACGTCCGGCGACAGGGTGGAGGCCGCGCTGCGAAGAGAGGCGAGCTGCGCGGCCTGGGCATCGGAGGTATCCGCACTGGCGATGGCGGCGTCGGCCTGAGCTTGGGGTTTAACCTCGGCCGTTCACCTGACCCGCTGATCTTGGTTCGTTCCCGGGACAGCAGGGCGGCCGTTCTTCACGCTTCGAGGTGTCGAGCAACGTCGCGTGAAGGAACGGCCGCTGGTGAAAAGTCTCGCCGCTGAACAGTCCGCTGACGCCGCGTTGGGCGTCCTGTCCCACTTTCGTGTCGAGTTCTACGACTGCCTCTACTCCCGTGCGGATGCGCTCTTCGAGCTCACCGACGCGGTGCTGTGCTCGGACGGCCCGGTGACGTCGCTGGTCGAGTTGACGCTCACGGCCGAGCACCGGCGCGGGCACGGGGCGATGTACGACGCGGTCAACCACGGCTGGCTGGAACCGCGCCGCCTGCGCAGGCTGCTGGCCTCCACGCCACTGCCCCGTGCCGCCGACGGGCGGATCGTGCTCGCGGTGGACGTGAGCAACTGGCTGCGTCCCGACGCGCCCACCAGCCCGGAGCTGCTGTTCTGCCACGTCTACGGGCGGGGTCGCAGCGCGGATCAGTTCATCCCCGGCTGGCCCTACTCCTTCGTCGCCGCGCTGGAGACGGGACGCACGTCCTGGACGGCTGTGCTGGACGCGATCCGGCTCGGGCCGGCCGACGACGCCACTGCGGTGACCGCCGCCCAGCTGCGCGAGGTGGTCACCCGGCTGGTCCACGCCGGGCAGTGGCGGCCGGGCGACGCGGACATCCTCGTCGTCATGGACACCGGCTACGACGTCACCCGCCTCGCCCACGTCCTGGCCGACCTGCCCGTCGAGCTGGTCGGCCGGCTCCGCTCGGACCGCGTCATGCTCCGGGACGCCGGCCCACGCCGCTCCACCCCACGCGGCGGGCAGCCCCGCAAGCACGGCGGCGTCCTCACCTTCTCCAAGCCGGAGTCCTGGCACACCCCCGACCAGGCCACGACGTGCGACACCACCCGCTACGGCACGGCCGAAGCCCTCGCCTGGGACCGGATGCACCCCCGACTGCAGGCCCGTGGCCCCTGGCTCGACCACTGCGGTGAACTCCCGCTGATCCACGGCACGTTGATCCGGCTCAAGGTTGAGCACCTGCCCGGTGACCGCGACCCGAAGCCGGTGTGGCTGTGGTCCTCGCGCACCGGGATGACCGGCGCAGATGTCGATCTGCGCTGGCAGGCGTTCCTCCGCAGATTCGATCTTGAACACACATTCCGGCTGTTCAAGCAGACCCTGGGCTGGACCGTCCCCAAGGTCCGCGATCCGCACACCGCCGACCTGTGGACGTGGCTGATCATCGCCGCCCACACCCAACTCCGCCTTGCCCGGCCCCTCGCCGAGGATCTTCGCCGCCCCTGGGAACGGCCGGCGCAGCCTCGTCGGCTCACCCCTGCCCGGGTCCGCCGGGGGTTCCGCCACCTCCGCGCGAAGACCGCCCGTCCCGCCGACGTGCCCAGACCCTCCAAGCCCGGACCCGGACGCCCATCCGGCTCAAAGAACCGCAGGTCAGCCCCACGTCACGAGCCCGGGAAGACCGTGAGGGGATCGTTGAGCGGCTGGTGCCGGAGGGCGCGTGGTGATGGCCCCGTACGTCATCGTCCCCGGGCGTCTCCTGGACCGCATCGCCGCGGGCGCCGAAGCGGCCGGGGCGGATCTGGTGTCCGGCGTCCTCGGTGCGGCGCCCGAGCTGGCCCGCCTGCTCCTGCGCCGCTACGACGCGACGTCGCGCGGCGTAACGCTCCTGGCCGCGGCCTGATTCTCGTTCGAGTGAATCAAGGACTCGGCCCAGTTGATCATGGGTAGTCCAGCCGCGAGGTTCCGTGCATCACGCAACGGAATCGATCGTCCTGGCCGCCCCTGGAGGGCAGATGTCCATGTCACGCCGTACGCGCAAGCTCCTCACCACGTCCGCCGCCGCCCTGATCCTTTCCGTCGCGGGGGCGCTCACCGCCCCCGCGAACGCCGCCCCCGCCAGCTCGCCGAGTGCGGTGCGGGAGGCCCGGGCGGCGGCGTTCAATGCCAGTGGGGTCTGGACCATCTTCCAGACCAACGCCACCGTGCGGGTGGATCTGAGGCAGGACGCCGCCGGGAACCTCTTCGGATCCACATCGTCCGGAAACACCGTGGGGACCCTGCAGGAGGGCGCCGTCACCGGGAACGACATCTACTTCGTCGTCCAGTGGAACCATGGCCCCAGGGGCCGCTACACCGGCACGCGCGGCGCGGACGGCCGGCTCTCCGGCCTCACCGTCGACCTGAACAACCCGTCCAGCCAGTCCACCTGGCGCAGCGACCGCACGTTCTGACGCATGCGCCTAGGCCCTGGCCGCCGCCTCGTCGGCCAGGGCCCCCGACGATGCTGTCAGCGGTTGGCGTCTCGCATGATCTGTGTCATGGCCATCCGAACGGTGGCCACTTCCTCCATGGCCGCTTCGAGGCTCTGCTCCAGCTCGTCCCGCACGGCGATCACTGTGGCGAGCTGGTCCTCGAGCCGCCGGTTGGCAGCCAGGAGTTCGTTCACCCGCGTGATCAGATCGCCTGTGCCGGCCTGGTCGAACTGCTGTCCGAGGCTTCGCCGCACGACTCCTTTGAGGTGGTCGCGCTCCTCTCGGAGCGTGCGGATCTCACCGCGGGCGAGTTCAAGGTCGACGGCCAGGCCGGCTGCGCTCGCCCGTGGTCCGCCGGTCTCGCCCCGGGCAGCCTTACGGGTCTGGCCCTTGCGGGCATTCTCGATGTACTCCTTGATCTCTGGCTGATAGACGAGCCAGTTCGAGACGCCAGCTGCGCGGGCAACACCGAGCATCGTGATCGGGTCGCCCTCGGCCCTCATGTTGTCGACCGTAGACAGGACCTTCGCTCTTTTCTCGCGGCTGTCTTTCTGACGTGACTCGCGAAGCACGTCACCGCTGGTCCGGGCCTTGGTCACTCGCGCTGGGCACCGGGACGGAGCCCCGTCACGTCGAAGGTGCCCGGGCCAAGCTGAAAAGCCTGGTCAACCGCGGCATCCTCAGCGAACCCGAGCCCGGCCTCTTCACCCTGCTGAGATCCACTCGACCCGCCCCATAGTCCGCCTCAACCTAGAGCGCGGCGAAAAGCTCGCAGAACGTCCTCTGAGTGGGCGTTCAGGTATGCCTCATGCCGGTATGCGAGTTCTGTCGCTGTGTCAGTTTGAGGCCTTTCAGTGGATCGATGCGCTTCATCACCTCCAGACTTCCAGACCTGCCCGCCCGTTTCGCGCGGCTTCAATCCTCGAAGTACGTCTGACGTAGAGATGGCCCAGAACCGCCCAATGGTCAGCGGAACCTGATCTTCCGTCCCGCCCATGATCCCTCTGGGAGGTGAGCCAGCGGAAGCCGTACCCCAGCGACCTTTCCGACGCCCGATGGGCCCTGATCGAGCCGACGTTGACGGCCTGGAGAAAAGCCCGGCTCGACCGCAGACCCACCGGGCAGCCGGCCAAGGTCGACCTGCGCGACGTATTCAACGCACTCCTCTACATCAACCGCACGGGAATCCCCTGGAAATACCTCCCACACGACTTCCCGAACTACGGCACCGTCTACGCCTACTATGCCGCCTGGCGCGACGAGGGAATCCTCGCCCAGCTCAACTACGACCTGACCGTGCTCGCCCGCGTGAAGGAGGGACGCAAGCCCGAACCCACAGGGTCCGTCATCGACACCCAGAGCGTGAAAACCTCCACCAACGTGCCCCTGACCAGCCAGGGAACGGACGCCGCCAAGAAGATCGTCGGGCGGAAGCGAGGCATCCTCACCGACACGATCGGACTGATCCTCGCCGTGACCGTCACTGCCGCGAGCCTCTCCGAGAACGCCGTAGGAATACGTCTCCTCGACCAAGCCAAGAAGACCTATCCAACCATCGCCAAGAGCTGGGTCGACACCGGCTTCAAGAACGCCGTCATCGAGCACGGCGCACGTCTCGGAATCGACGTCGAAGTCGTCAACAGAAACCCAGGAGTTCGCGGCTTCCACGTCGTCAAAAGGCGCTGGGTAGTCGAGCGAAGTCTGGGTTGGCTTATGTTGCACCGGCGCCTTTCTCGCGATTACGAGACCCTTCCCGCCAGCTCCGAGGCCATGATCCACGTCGCCTCGATCGACAACCTCGCCAAGCGCATAACAGACGAGACGACACCAACCTGGCGAGGGGCCTACTAGAACATAAAGGGCAATTCGCCTAGATCAAATGCCCTCTCAGGACCCCATCGAGGTAGCCATCCCGGGCGGCGTCGACTTCACCGTCGCCGGATTCAGCCTCAACCAGCCCGGCGCGGAGGAGGACGCGGCGGTCGACGACCTCCCGGTCACCCGCCGACAAGACTTGGTGATCACGTTGACTGCGGCCCGGCTGCCTGCAGTCCTGGAGATCTCCTGCACCACCAAGGACTCCGCCGACCCCGGCGCCCGCCTGGACGCTGTCGGAGGGCTGCTGCCCAACGGCCGGCCGTGGGCGATGAGCATTGACGAGGCCATCGCCGCGGCCAGGACGGGGACCGTCTTCACATCGGTGGCGCCTGGCGGCTCACGGGCAGCCGTCCGGATTGTCCAGCAGGATGGGCGCCCCGCCTATCTGCAGACCGTCCCGGACACCAACCCCGCCAACAACCTCTTCGCACTGCCGAACTGTCCCTGACGGGTCCCTTCCGACACCGCCTCAGCCCTGGCGGGACGCGGCATGCGCTCCCTACCAGGTAACGACTTCACCGTCCGGCTGTGGGGCACTGGCCTGGACAAGGTCACCGCCCGCATCTGCGACAGTGCATACCCGCGGATCACCAGAGCCGAATGGGCACGTCACTTCCCGGCGGCGGACTTCGACCCACCTTGCCCCGCCACTTGATCTCCGTCCCGACGCCTGCCCTCAAGGGCAGGTGTCGGGGCCATCGGTGTCCTCGGGGGCAGTGCTGGTGGCCCGGGGACTCCACCGTGCAGGACGACATGGTGGAGTCCGGGGGCGCAGTCCCCCGGGATCAACGCAGCCGTCCCCGCGGTGATCCGCGGGTCCGGCCATGGCCGCGCGGTGTACTGTCCCTGCCTGCCCGGATCCCAAGTAGGCGGTGGGCAGGCCTTGCTGACGACAAGTCGGGATGCTTCGCCGAGTCCGCCTGCAGGGATTCGGTGTGCATGTCGCGGAGTTGCGCGGGGAGGCAGCAGCCAAGTCGGCGCGGGCGGGCGCGATGTGCCCGGCCGGTCCTCCCCCCCCACTTTCGTTGAAGTTGCAAACTTCCGGGCCCGGCCTCATTCTTGAGCCGCACTGGTGAGTGGGGCCCGCGTTCCGCGGTGAGCGCCGGTGCACCCCCGTCCGGGACCGCCGGGAGCGGCGCTTCGAGCCGCCCTCCCCGTGTCACGCCCAAGCGAAGGGGCGGGCGGGGACTCTCGATCTGCGCTCCCCGTCCTGGCCGCGGCACCTGTGCTGCCGACAAAGGAAAGGCTCCATGTCACACACTCAACGGCCGTTGGGCCTGCGCCAAAGACGGCGGAGAAACGGTATACGCGCGGTTCTGCTCGTCCTTTCGGTCGCTCTGACGGTGTTCGGCCTGCAGGCCCCCGCCGCCACGGCGGCGACCAGCAGCTGCGGGATCGACGTCGACTCGGCGACCGGTTTCACGTCCACTCAGGTCGACGGCTTCGCCGTGACCAGCCGCGTGGGCTGCGCGTCCGACGCCCCCTCGGACATCGCCGCGCTCACCACCAGCGGCAAGGACGTCGTGATGACGGCCGACTACACCGGCGGGGACGCGTCGGCGGAGATCAAGGCGGAGGTCGATGCCTTCCACACGGCCCAGGCCGGCGGGCAGACCCTGAGCCAGTACTTTGACGCCCGGGCGAGCAAGTACTCACTGCACCTGTACGACGGCGCCACCAGCGCCGACGGTGTCACCTTCGACGGGAACGTGTACGCCGTCGGCAACAGCCTGGTGGTCGTGGTGCCTGCCGCGCAGGTCTCGGCCACGGCGAACTTCTGGCAGAAGGTCGTCGCCGGCGTCGTCGGCTGGGCGGTCGGCGTGATCGTCACCGCGGGGTGCCTGGCGTTCTTCAACGTCGGGTCCGTGGTGGCCGCCCCCTTGTGCGGAGCGGCCGGAGGTTTCCTCGGCAGCATGGCCAGTGAACTGATGCAGAACGTGGTCTTCGACAAAAGGCCGATCACCGACCGCTCCGTCTTGGCCGAAACGTTCGCTGTCGCTCTTCTCGGCGCCGCCATCGGCGGATCCAGCGGTGCGGTACTCAACTGGGCCGAGGGCAACAGCCGGGCCATCACCAGTAGTATCCAGACCTACCTCAAGGACCTGATAACGAAGTTCAAGGCCTGGGCGAACCCGCTCAACCTGGTGCGAAGCACCCTCGACGGTTTCGACATCGAACTCGTCAACGCCATCCGCAGCCGGGTCACCGTCGCCAACCAGCAGATCGCGGTCGCCTCGTACATCTACCCGACCGACAGCGCCTGGACCCGGCTGATCAACTCGCCCTCCAGCAAGACCAGCGTCGTAGTGGCGAACGTGCTCAACGGCCCCGGGTCCGCGAAGGACAGCTCCTGGGGCGATGTGATCGACAGGGCAGCGGCGTCCGGCAAGAAGGTGCTCGGCTACGTCGACACCGGCTACTTCGGTCTGGCCGACAATCGCGCCACCCGGCTCGGTTCGACAGCCCCCGCGGACTGGACGCAGCAGATCGAGGAGGACGTCAACGCCTGGTACAGCCTGTACGGCAGCTCCATGGGCGGCATCTTCTTCGACGACGGCTACAACGAGTGCGGTGCCGGCAACGTCGTCCCGTCCTGGTACACGGAGATCAACGACTACGTCAAGCGCACCCACCCCGGCGCGCTGACCGTCCTCAACCCCGGCACGGTGGTGCCGCAGTGCTACGAGGGCACGGCCGACGTGCTGCTGACCTACGAGGGTGACTACACCGGCTACGTCGGAACCAACTCCAACCCGGCCCTGAACTACAAGGACCTGGGCTGGAATCCGAAGAGCCCTTCGGAGATCTGGCACATCATCTACGGCGTAAGCGCCGACCACATCGCGGAGGTGGCCGCGGTCGCCAAGGCGCGCGGCGCCGGGTACGTCGAGATCACCGACGACGTCATGGCCAACCCGTACGACACGCTTCCGGCCGACAGCTACTGGAACGCCGAGCAGAACGCGGTCGACGGAGGCACCCCCACCGTCGCGGGCCCCACCCCCTACGCCGGCGCGACCGGTACGCCCGCCGCACCGTCCGGTCTGACTGTGAAGTCGTACGACTACACCTCGGCGACGCTCGGCTGGACGGGCGTCGCAGGCGCCGCCCGCTACGAGATCAGTGTCAACGGCGTGATCACGACCGTCCCCGGCTCGATGACGACCGCGACGGTCGGCGGACTGACGCCGGGCGGCAGCAGCTACCAGATCAAGGTGCTCGCCCAGAGCTCCGGCGGAACGGAGTCGGCGCCCAGCAACACCGTCACGGTGACGACCCTGTCGCTGCCCGGTGGAAAGACTGTCAGCAACGTCAAGGTCTCCGCGACGGCGACGACCGCGACGATCTCCGCGGACTTCCTGGTCCCGTACTCGTTCCGCCGTCTCTACTTCTGGACCCCGGTCGCCGACTTCACCGGCTGCGGTGCCTTCGCCTGGACCATCAACTACCAAACGGCGTCGTACGTCTGCGGCTACTACATGGTGGAGGGGACCACCCTGTACAAGTACACCGGCACAGCGGACTCGCAGTGGTCGTGGAGTCCGATGGGCACCGTGTCGATCAGCAGGAGCGGCTACACCTACACCTGGAACGTGCCCTACGGCACTTCCGGAGGGGTGTCCGCCGACCACGTGGTGCTCCAGGCCGAGGGGTACAACCCGCTCGTCAACTACTTCACCCCGTGCAACCTGATCGTGTTCCCCGCTGGTGGCCCGGACGGCAACGGACGCTACTGCGCGTGACCCTGTTCTGACCAGGCGCCCCGACCGGCGGGGCGGCGCTCGCCGCCCCGCCGGTCCCGCTCACGGACGTCTCACTCGTGTGCGATGGCCGCGAGCACGTTCATCCGGGACGCCCGTAACGCTCGGAGGGGGCTTGTTGGTGTATCGCGGGCTTACTGGCCTGGTGTGTTGTGGGTTCGTTGAGAGAGGCCGGGTGCACGGTTCCAGCGGGCAGTTCGGGGTGTGAGCTGGGGTTGTGTCGTGTGTGCTGAGTGGGACCGGGTTGGTTGTGGGTTTCGCTAGCGTGTAAAGGCCCGGTTGGTGTTTGTGCTGGTCAGCGCTGTTTTTCCTGTTCGGTGGGTGGGGGTTAGCGGCTGCGGGTGGGGCGGTTGTGTTGTTCGGCGAGGTGGTCGAGTTGTACTGCGTCGAGGGCGGTTTTGGTGATGCGTTCGGTGCCGTCGTGGATGGCGGTGATGGCTGCTTGGCGGATGAGGCGGGTGAGTGATCCGATGCGGCCGGCGGTGCGTTGGTGGAGGTAGGCGGTGTGGCGGGGGAGGGTGCCGGGTTTGTGGTGGGTGAGGTCGAGGGCGTTCTCGATGTCGGTGAGGACGTCGCGGAAGGGTTCGCTGGTGCCGTGGCGGGCGGGGAGGGGGCCGCAGGTGATGAGGGTGGCGCGGCCGGCGAGTTGGGCGCCGCGGGTGCCGGTGAAGAGGGGTGTGTCGGTGACGTTGATGCCGGCGTAGACGAACGTGGCGGGCAGGCGTTCGGTGAGGTCTTTGAGGAGGTCGGCGGCCTGGGCGCCGGTGGTGGTGCGGGGGTTGAGGCGGTGGATTTCGTCGATGAGGACGAGTTGGACGCCGGCTTGGGTGTAGGTGTGGCAGACGGCGTCGGTGATCTGGGTCTGGGTCATGCGGGCGGTTACGGGGATGCCGAGGTAGCGGGCGAACTCGGTGATGAGGGTTTTCGCGGTGGCGCCGGGCGGGACGAGGACGTACGCCACGGGTGCCGTGGCGTGGGCTGACCCGGGCGGGGGCGGGTTCTTGCGGGTGTGGGCGAGGTGGCAGGTGCGGCCGACGTTGAGCAGGGCGGTGGTTTTCCCGGCTGCGGCGGGTCCGGTGACGATGAGGGAGGGCCGTGCGGTGGTCTGCTGGTGGCGGCCGAGGATCATCAGGGTGCGGACCTGGGTGGCGAGCTTGCTGATGGCGGGGGTGCGGATGGTGACGAACGCGGAGTGGTAGGCGAGGCGTTCGTCGCGGCTGCGGGGCGGGTCGTCGGGTCGGGGAGGTGCGGGCGGGTCGGTGGTGGCGAAGCGGTGCCAGCCCTGCCAGGTGGTCAGGGGCCAGGACGGCTCGGCCGTGTTGCCGCTGCCTGCGTCGGCGGGTGCGCTGGACGGTTGGTGCGCTGCGGGGTGGGGGCGGCTGTTCACCACTTGTCGGCTTCCTCGTGTGCGTCGTAGATCCCGAATCCGGCGGCCGCGGCGGGGCGGGTGTCGTCCTCGGGGAGGTCGTCGAGGTCGTCGATGCTGTCGTCCTCGCCGTGCTGCGCCGACTCGCCGGTTGTGGGGCCGGTGCCGTACCGGGGGTGCCGTGCGGCGGGAACCGGCAGCGTGGTGGCGCGGGCGAGGAGGGCTTGTTCGGTGGTGGTGGCGTGGCCGCTGTGGACGCGGCGCATGAGCTGGTCGAGGGCGTCGGCCAGGCCGGCCTCATGCTGCTGGCTGTCGTCGTGGTTGTGGTGGGCGTGGGTGCGGATGTGCTGCCAGGTGTGGTCGTTGAACGGCTGGTGGACGTGGTCGCGGTGGATCCAGGGGATTTCGGTGAGCTCGCCGTCGGGCAGGCGGATCCAGATCTGGCGGACGTCGTGGGGGGTGTAGTGGATTTCCCATTTCCCGCCGCGGCCTGCGACGGGGGAGGCCTGGCCGCGGTACGGGGCGAGGAGATCGTGGTCGTAGGTGCGGTGGTGGATTGTGATGCCGGCGGGGGTGATGGCCTGCCAGCGCACGGGGAGCAGTTCGAGGTAGTCGTGGCCGGTGAGCGGGACGGGGACGTGCCCGGCGACGGCGACGAGCGCGGCCCACATCTGGTTGGGGGTGAGGGCCTTCTTCGGCATCATCGGGTGGCGCAGGCCTTCGTGGGGGCGGTGGTGGTAGTGCACCAGCCACTCATCGAGGAGGTCCTGGAGCTGGGCGACGCTGTAGCAGGTGTCTTTCTCGGTGTCGGGGCCGCGGCGGGTGACGTCGGATCCGGTGTAGCCGGGCAGGTGCTGGCAGAACAGGGCATTGATGGTGCCGAAGGTCCGCTCCACGATGCCTTTGGCGGTGGGGGCGCGGGGCGGGGCGGGCTGGACGCTGATGCCGAGGTGTTCGCAGGCGGCGGTGAACGCGGCGGAGACGAAGACTTTGCCGCGGTCGACGACGATCGTCTCGGGCAGGGCGACGGGCCGGGCCGCCGCGCCGGCCAGCCGCTCGTCGAGTGCGGCCAGCCGCTGGTGGGGGAGTGCGGGTGCGTGGTCCATGCGCAGGATGTCGGGCCAGGCGGGCCGGGCGGGGTGGGGGACGGCCATTTCCGCGAGCAGCAGGGCGGCGTCGACGGCCTTGGTCGCGCTGGGGCACAGCAAGGCGGCGAGGATGGCGCGGGTGGCGACATCGACGGCGATGGTGAGTTCGGGCCGGGCCAGACGCCCGTCGTCGAAGAGGGCGAGGACGTCCAGGCGGGTGGTGTCGACCTGGACCTGCTCGCCGGGCCGCAGCGCCGTGGCGGGGGTGAACGCCCGCCCGTCGACGCTCGCCGGTACTTGCCGGACGGGTCCGGAGGGCAGTTCGCCGGGCCGGGCGAGGGTGGTGACGAGCCGGTACAGCGTGGCCTGGGACGGCGCGGGCACCGTGCCGGGCCCGTGCCGGTCCTGAAGGATCTGGTTGATCAGCGGGAACAGGCCGTTGATGGTGCCCTTGGAGCGGCCGCGGCGGCGGCGCAGCGCCTCGCGGACGGCGGCGACGACCCGTTCGTCGGCCCGGCCGGTGGGGCTGGAGGCGCGGGTGGTGCGGTGGTCGAGCAGCCCCCACAGGCCTTGCTTGCGGTAGGCCAGGCGCATGCGCTGCACCGTGGTGCGCGAGACCCGGCCGAACCCGAGCGCGGTCAGCTCCTGAGCCTTGGCCTGCTCCCGCTGGGCCAGCGTGTGCTGTTCGGGGTCGTACTGCGGCCGTACCGCCCCGTCGCTGCCTGGCCCGCCGGGCAGGCCGCATTCGACTTCCCTGATATGCCGCTGCCACGCCAGCGATTTCTCACGCGCCGCAGCGGGGGCGGTCTCGAACAGGCCCCACTGCGGGGCGGCCTGGGGTACGTCGGCCCCGATGACGGTGAAGCCGGGGTCGGCGAACAGGTGCCCGGCGAGCACGGCCTCACCGCCGCCGTCCGGGCCGACGAGGTGGATGTCCTGCCCGGAAAGGGCGACCACTTGCCACGTCACGCCACGGAAGCGGACGTGAGCACCGACCTTCACGGCCGGCCGGGCATTGCGCCGCGCGCTCATCCGGCATCTCCCATCTCGGGGCCGCTCCAGCCCTGCGGGCCGACGGGGACGCGTTCGTGCAGGGGCGTGTCCAGGCCGGCCGTCAGCTGTCCGTGCCGCAGGGCGTGGAAGACGCACGGGAGGACCTCGATCGGGTCGCCGATTGCTTCTGCGCCCTCGATCAGCGGCCGCGGCCGCGTGAACGCCTCAATGACCGCCGCCATCAGGCCCAGGCGGCCGGCGTTGCGGGGGTGGCGGTAGCCGGCCAGCCATTTCAGGTTGGCGGCCAGGACGTCGTCGAGCGGTGTCAGGCGCCGGTAGGTCCAGCCGATGTGCGCGCACGCCTGCGACACCGCCTCGGCGGCCTTCCTCGCGCGTTCCCCGCCCGAGTCCGGGTGGCTGAGGCAGTCGGCAAGCAGGGCGGTGCCGTCGGCACGGCGGGCGAAGAGCTGCGGCACCCAGGAACGCACCTGCCCGCGGGGGTTACGCCACAGCAGCCGCACGGGCCGCCCTGCCAGGCCTGTCACGTCCGGGTCGCGGTCCAGGACCATCAGTTGGGCGCGCATCGCGTTCGACCCCGCGGTCACGTGCCGCCCGGTGGTCGCCGACCACCACAGGCCCGGCCCCCAGCGGCGCCCCGGGACGACCGGGAACGCCGACACTGGTGGCAGTTCCTCGAACGCCACGGTCATGGCGGCATCCGCCCACCGCTGCTGCACAACCTGCCCCACCGGGTCGAGAAACACCGCCTCGAACCCGCCGCCCTGGTCCACGGCCGCTCGCCTTGCCCGGCTCCTGGGCTGGGCCGCTTCTGTGCTGGTCACCCGCGCTAGCCAAGTTGCTCCCGTCGGTCCAGGCCTTCGTTTTCAGTGTTTCTGCCACGAACGAGTGCCGTATCAGCTAACAGCCGACCCGTCCGTCGGCGCATCGGCTGTCAGCCGCCGTCCTGCCTGCCCGCCGTCAGTATCTGGCTGAGCATCTCAACGGGCATGTCCACCCACCGGGCCACCTCCTCAAGCGGCACCCCGCCGTTCACCGCCGCCACCGCGGTCCGTTTCCAGGCGTTCTCGATCAGACCGGCACTGTGACCGAGCCCGCGCAGCAGCCGCCGGGCGACCTCGGCGGTCGGCCCGGTCTGCACCCCGCGCAGCTGCAGCAGCTGCTCCTCGGCGCTGTCGATAGCGCTGGTGATCAGCCTGCGCTGCTCGGCGGGCACCGCAGCCCGCCACATCGTCCCCGAGCCGGGCGCCTTCTTCTCCTTGCCCAGCACCCGCAGCTGGCCAGCCATGGTGGTGGCCTGGTGTTCCTGGCGCAGCCACCACGGGTCGTTGTCGTACCCAGGCGGCCCGCCAGCGCCGCGGCGAAGGCGGATGACGCTGCCCATCCAGGAGATCAGCGGCCCCCCGTGGTCGGTCGCGGCCAGGGGCCCCAGCCATTCCCGACCCAGCCGCTCACCGAGCCTGCGGCAGAACAACCCGTCGGCGGGCAGCGCCCGCGGCCGCCCAGCACCACTGTCGGCCCACACCAGCTCGGCCATGGCCGGGTCCAGCAGCGCCTCGGCCACCGCCACCACCTCCGGGAAGACGGCCGCGTCCCGCCCCACGATCCGCCACCGCTCCAGATCACCACCGGCATCCCCGCCCGCCACCTGGTGCAGACGCCGCGGCCAGACCGTCTCCCGCT
Organism: Streptomyces sp. NPDC005820; assembly: GCF_040630255.1. Taxonomy (NCBI): domain Bacteria; kingdom Bacillati; phylum Actinomycetota; class Actinomycetes; order Kitasatosporales; family Streptomycetaceae; genus Streptomyces; species Streptomyces sp. NPDC005820. Next base: position 9,709 of record NZ_JBEXXE010000045.1, on the reverse strand, counting down.
CCCACTGCAGGGCCTGCTCCCACCACCGGACCACCACCGCCCACGCCAGCGCGAACACCCGCTCCGGCTCTACTCCGGCCCGCACCGCCCGCCGCGCCACCTTGGCCCACCGCCGCTGCGCCGCCACTACCTCCGGCAGCCCACGCAGGTTGAGGTGCTCCAGCGGCTGGTGGGCGTCCGCGTCCAGGAGCCACCGCCCGTGCCGGACACACGCCCGTTCCCACCGCGGCGCGTACCGCACCACCCGCACGACCGTCCCCGTGCGACGGGCAGCGCACAGGCGGCAGCCGAACGCCACCGGCCCGGCGACCGCGCCCCCGGTCCGCCACGCCGCCGCTGGCACCCCGTTCTTTCCGGCCGACAACTCGGTGTCCTCCTGTCCCCAGGACGGCAAAGCCCGCGCCAGTACGTCTTCTTCGGTGCCGCACAGGCCGGCCAGCAGCTGGCGTCCGGCTGCGTTCAGCAGTACCTCGGCGTCGGCCCGTGCGCCTCCGCCCTCGTGCCCCGGCGGGTAGTTGCGCCACTGCCAGCAGGACCGCAACACCGTCGCTTCCATCCCGTAGCGGCTGGCGATGCGGCAGATCAGCGACGAGGTCGTCTCCCCCTGCAGGGGGACTGTCCGCAACAGACCAGGATGATGGGTCACTCCACCACGGTCTCGTATTCGCCGATCCGGGCGGGCGTTTTCGCAGTAGCCGTCCGGTCCTCGGCCCGTCATCTGCTTACTTCCCCGGGCCGTGGGTCTCGCTTCCCCGGAGCCGGCGGGTGCTTCAGGCGGGGGTTCCGAACCCGTATTTCTGAGCGGCGCGCTTGGCTCGCACGCGTTGGCCTTTCATCTGGTTCTGTGCGAACTGCTTGCTCACCCCGTAGGCGGCCGCGACGCGTTCGTTGTCCCAGCCATTGAAGGCCATGCGTTCGGCTGCGGCCAGTGGTACCAGGAGTTCGCCGGCTATGAAGGCGGCCTGCTTCTCCTGCTGCTCGTTGAACTGCCGCTTGTGGTCCTCGCCGAGGATGACGCTGTCGAAGGAGTGTTCCAGGAGGTGGTGGCCGAGTTCGTGGGCGATGTTCGAGCGGCGGCGCTCCAGTTGGTGTGACTCGTTCTCGATGATGACCCTGGCGGTGCCCAAGGGGACGAGTGCGGCGGACCACGCCGATGTTCTGTGCTTAGTGAAGTACTGGAACGCCTCGTCGCTCATGTCGGCTTCACGCAGGTTGCTGAGGGTGTACACGCTGATCCCGTGCTTCTCGGCGAGGGCATAGGGGTCAAGCGGGTCGCGCGGCCCCAGGCCGAGTCCGGCGCGTTCCTCCTGCGCCACTTCGCGCATCAGCGCCTGTGTCCAGCGCACTCAGTTACTCCCGGACGCGCGTTCGGCACGGAATCTGCGGGCGGCGGCTCCGATGACTTCCTGGAGGTAGGCCACGTCCCCCTCACTGAGATCGCTGCGGGCGCGCAGGAGGGGCACCAGCGATGCCACCAGCTCGGGCTCCTCTTGCGAGAGAGAGGCGGAGGTGGCTTCGGGGGCGACGTAGAAGGTCTCCGCCGGCATGCGCAGCCATGTCGTCATAGCGGCGAAGCCGGTGACGTCCGGCTTCAGTCCGTTGGCCATCCGTGAGATGGTCGATGCGCTCACGCCGAGTTCCTTGGCCAACTGCCGCCAGGACAGCCCCTTTTCCTCCCGTGCGGCGTCCAGAGCCGCATGCAGAGCCTGCACGTCCACGGTCGGGCTTTCGCTCATCGGTGTCCCTGATTTCTCGCAACGCTCAACTTGTCGATCACCTCTGCTACAGTCTAACTGCTCGAAACTTCGAGCACTGGTCGACTTTCGGACTGTCTCGGCCAGGTCGTTCCGCACGTCTGGAGGCACCCATGCCGCAGGACCACGGGCCTCAGCCCGTCACGATCATCGTCAACACCCGACCGCACCCGTGGGAGGCGAAGGAGATCACCTTCGAGCAGGTCGTCGACCTGGCCTTCCCCGGCCAGCCGCCGACCGAGCAGGACACCTACACCGTCCGCTACAGCCGCGGACACGACGGGCACGGCTCCGGCAGCCTGACGGCCGGCCACAGCGTGCGAGTGAAGAAGGGGATGGTCTTCGATGTCTACCGCACCTCTCGTTCGTGACCCCGACCTCTCACGCCTCCTCGACGACGGCTACGACGTCGTCCTGCAAGCGGGGCACCTGATCGTCCGCCACATCCCGTACGTCACCTCAGGGCGCGCCGTCAATCACGGTTTCCTCGCCTACCCCGTGACGGTCAGCGGCGATTGCATCGTCTCCGACACCGACCACCGCATCTGGTTCGGCGGGTCCGCCCCATGCGACGAGCACGGACGGCCGCTGGGGCTGGCCAACCCCGAGTCCCGCGCCATCGCCGAGGGACTACAGGCGCAGTTCATGCTCTCCAGCAAGCCAGGCCCCGACGGCTATCCCGACGAGTACACAAAGATCACGGCATACGCGCGCATCCTCGCCGACCAGGCACAGGCCATCGACCCGTCGTTCACGCCTACCCCAGGAGCGGCCTGGCAGGACGTAGATGACGGCAGCCCCTTCGTCTACCGCGACACCGCCACCTCACGCGCCGGCCTGGCAACCGTCAATCGCCGCTACCGTGGCCACCACATCGTGATCGTCGGCCTCGGCGGCAGCGGCAGCTACATCCTCGACCAGATCGCCAAGACCGAGGTCGACACGATCCTGCTCATCGACGGCGACACCTTCGACAACCACAACGCCTTCAGGGCACCCGGCGCCCCCACCGTCGAGACGCTCCGCAACCGCCCGAACAAGGCCGCCTACTTCGCCTCGCTCTACGCCAACATGCACCGCGGTGTCACCTCCTGCGAGCAGTACCTGGACGAGGACAACCTTGCCCTCCTCGAGGGAGCCACCTTCGTCTTCCTCGCCTCCGACGACGCAGCCAGCAAACCGGCCGTCATGGACTGGCTCGAATCCCACAAAGTGCCCTTCATCGACGTAGGTATGGGAATCGAAGAAATCGACGGCCGACTCAGCGGACTCTTGCGCGTGACCGCAAGCCTGCCGGGACGCCGCGAACAAGCCCGCCGACGCATCCCGCAGCCGGCACCCGAACGCGACGCCTACGCACGCAACATCCAGACCGCCGACCTGAACGCGCTCAACGCTGTCCTGGCCGTCAACCGCTTCAAGCGCTTTATCGGCGTCTACGCCGACCTGACCGAGGAAGGCTTCTCCACCTACTCGCTGATCACCAACGAGATCGCCAACGAGGACCGGCAATGACCCCGGTCAACAACCTGCGCCCGGTGTTCATCGAGACCTTCCCGACACCGATGGAACCGGCCATCCTGTACGTCTCGATCCCCTACGGCACATGCGGCCACCTGTGCGCCTGCGGATGCGGACACGAGGTCATCACGCCACTGTCACCAGCACAGTGGTCCATCACCTACGACGGCGAAAGCATCTCTTTGGCACCGTCCATCGGCAACTGGGCGCTTCCATGCCAGGCGCACTACTGGATCCGACAGGGCAAGGTGCACTGGAGCCGCCGGTACTCCTCGGTAGAGATCGTTGAAAACCGTGAACGGGACCGCCGCCACCTCATCGAGGCTGTGAGCGAGGGAAAGCCCGGGCTGCTGAGTCGACTCCGACAACGATGGCGCCCACCTAGACGATGACGGCGGACACGATCCTGCCCCGGATGCCGCCCTTCGGTGTCAGTAGCACCCGACCGTAGGTCGGGTGCAGACCGCAACAGCGGACACGCATGAGCTGTTCCTCGGGCACGGCCGCCCGCCACATCCTCCCCGAGCCGGGCGCCGTCTTCTCCTTGCCCAGCGCAGCTGCCCGGCTGGTGGCGGGCTGATGTTCCTAGCACAGCCACCACGGGTTGTTGTCGCACCGTCGGCGGGCCGCGGCCGCCCGGCCCCGTGTCCCTCCACACCAGCTCGGCCATGTGGCCGGATCCAGCAGCGCGTCCGCGATGGCGACCACCTCGGCGAAGACGACCGCGTCCGGTTAGTAGTCGAGGTCGAGGTAGTCGATGTCGTTGAGGGTGACATCGGAGAGTCCTGTGGCGCGGGCTCCGCCGTCTTGGAAGTAGATGTCTTTGAGTCCTTCGGCGATGATCTGGCGCATTTGCTGGTCGCTGGCTCCAGTGTCACGGGCGTCGAACAGGCGCTGTGCGTAGGTGGGGGGCAGGTGGACGGTGAGTCGTCGGAATCTTCCGTCGTCGGTAGTGCCGATGGGCGCGGTGTAGCCGAAGCGGGCCCGTGTCTCCACGGTGATGCCGCGCGTGGTGGCGGCCTGCTTCTGGCGGCGTTTGCGGACCTGGGGCTGCCAGCGCTGCCGTACGGCGTCGTCGATCCGTTCGGCGATGGCCCGGGGTGGGTGCTTGCGTTCGCCCTTGCGGTAGCGCTCCACCGACCGTTGGCTGACCCCGATCTCCTGGGCAACGGCTTTGGTCGTCTTGAGCTGCTTCATCAGGAAGTTGATGCGTGCTTGGAGGGTCTTGGGCGGCTGGCGGGTGAACGCTTCGCGGTCGGCGCGTTCGATGGCGTCGTCGATCTCTCCGGCCACGGCCTACTCTCCTTCGTCGAGAACGGCGTCGCCGCCCTTGATGTGGCGGGCGGGGTTGTAGCCCTGTTCCATGAGGTCGACCGCCCAGAGCATCGACTGGACGCCTTCCAGCTTGGCCAGGCCCGGGGTGGGTCCGAGGCGGAAGGCGCCGGGCTGGGGCTTGCCGCTGGCGGCGTAGGGGAGGAAGTCGAGCGGGCTGTCGCCGGGGGAGGGGTAGACGACGCAGTCGGAGAGTACGGCGAGCGGGTACAGGCCCGTCATGGTGGCCATGTTGCGCAGCTTGCGGTGCATGTTGATGCGGGCCTTGGAGATGACGGCGGCCCGGATGTCGGGGCGCCACGTCGGCCGCTGCAGGGCCGGCCACCGCTCGCCCTCCTTGTATTTCCTGCCCTGGGGGCGTTCACGCAGCTTGCCGATGCCGCCCTTGACGGTGGCCTTGATGGCGGCGAGGACGGCCGCCATCGCCGGGTCGACGTCCTTGTGCTGCTCCATCGCCGCGAGGAACTCCACGTCCGTGAGCTCCTTGGTGACGCCGAGGTCGGCGAGGGTGTCGACGTAGGCGTTCTTGAGGCGGTCGTGCCAGGGGTCCAGGTACGCGCCGGTCTCACGGCGCAGGTACGCCTCCACGGGAGCGACGTTGTAGCCCAGCTCCTGGGCGTAGGCGACGGTGTGCGTCTGGTACCAGGCCGGGCCGGTCGGGCGGCTGCCGTCCGGGGTGAAGGGCGAGGGCAGGCGCGGGTCCACCTCGACGTGGGAGAGGTCGACCAGCCAGCTCCCGGGGATCTTCGGGTTGAACGTCGGGGCGCGGAAATGGTCCGGGGCGGACAGGCCGACGACCAGGCGGGCCGCGGCGGCGAGGAAGGCGGTGTTCAGGTCCAGGCCGACCGCGTACGGCAGCGTGCACTCCTCATCGGTGAGCAGGCTGACGTCGCGCACCCACTGGTAGGCCTCTTCGTTCAGGAACCCGCCGCTCCAGCCGCTGTCCACGACGACGGGGTGCTCCGGGGTGGCCTCCGGCGGTGCCGGGTCCATCGGCTCCGTCCCGAGCGAGCCGGGGTTGTGGCCGGGCACCCAGTTCCCGCTCGCTTCGTCGCGCACCGCCCGGGTGGGCGGGCGCAGCGCGGTCATCAGCTCCAGCCCGGACACGGCCGTGGAGCCGCGCGGAGTGATGACCCGCTGGGCATAGACGCCCAGGACGCGGGCGATGTCGGCCGGCTCCATCTGCGTAACGCCGGGCCAGGACCGCTCATCGAGGGCGTCCCAGGACAGGATCGCCAGCTGCACGCACTGCCGCTCGCGGCCCTGGATCTTGCGGTAGATCCTTGCCCACGGGCCGAACCCGCGCTGGGTGAGCCGCCACTTCGCTTTCACCACCTGCTTGACCACCGGGTGGTCCTCCGGCAGGCGCAGGGAGCGGCGCTGTTCGTGGCTTTCCAGGCGCTCGGGGAGTCCGAGCTTCACGGCGGCCGCGGCGGTGAGGACGATCAGAGGGTCGCTGTCCTTGCCGTTGCGGTGCAGACGCGCCGCACCGAGGCCGGACTCGCCCAGCGTCCACTCCACCAGCTCCACCACCGTGGTCGCGGGGCAGTCGAGCACGATGCCGTCCACGCCGTACGCGCAGCCGTCACCGTCGAGCACGGCGAGCGTGCCATGCGGGAACCGCGGATCGGCTGCCGGCTGCGCTGCCTTCCTCGAGGCCGGACGCCGCGCTGCCGCGGCGGGCCAGGCGGCCGGACGCGCCGGCCCCGCTACTGGGACAGCGGGCGTCTGCGGGGCGTGTGCCGTCTCCACCGTGGACGCAGCCGGTTCGGTAGATGCCGTGGGCGCCGTTGCTGCAACCGAGGCTGCCGGGGCTGCGCCGGGGGCGGGGTACTTCGCCGCCCACCCGTTGAGCAGCCGCTGGTAGGCGTCCAGGCGCGGTGGCTTCGGCTCCGAGCGGCCGTTCTCCCAGTTCTTCACCGACTGGGTCGTGGTCTTCAACGCGGTGGCGAGGCGGGCCTGAGTGATGCCCGCGGCTTCACGTAGCCGGGCACGCTCCGCCGGAGGCGGCAGGTGCGGCTCCTCGTTCAACAGAGCGTCGACGGACGCGAACAGCTCTTCCTCAGATGCCATTTCCCTGCACCTTCACGTCAGAACCCGAGACTTCTTAACCAACAACTTAGCCCACTCTTTAACCCTATCGCGCCCATTCCAGTCCCAGCGTGGCGAGTGCGGTGAGTTTGTCGGTGGTGAGCTTGGCCCGGCGGGTCTTGGTGTTGGTGATCCATACTCCGAGCCGGACTTCGGTTCCGTCCGGCAATGCCTCTACGTGCCCTCGTGGGACGGTCAGGGAGCCGGTGCGGGTCTTGTACTGCGCGAGGGCCGCGACGCCCCGTTCGAAGGCGCTCACAGGTGCCCTAGACGGCTTTGCGGGCTCCTCCGGCTCCGGGGCGAGCGGCACGATGCCGAGTTGTTCCAGGCGCTCGCGCTGCCCGTCCATGAGGGTCTGCCAGACCTCCGGCTTCTGCTGCTTGGCGAGCCATTTGCCGACGTCCATGCCGTGGACGGTGACGCCTGGCAGGACTTCCGGCTGGCCTTCTTCGTCGGCGACGAGTTCGCGTAGGGCGGCGTAGTGGCGTTGCCAGTCCGTCGGCCAGTGAGGGTTCCAGTCCTTGTCCACGGCCTCCAGGGCCGCCTTCCACTCGGGGTGGCCCTCCAGCGCACCGGGGCGGCGCAAATTGCTCAGCCACTGTCCTACCGGCCTGTCCAGGGCCACGGCGGACCTCGGAGCACACAGGGTCCAGTGCTGCTCGTAGTACGCCTTGGCGGCCTCCAGGTTCTCCTGGAACCGCTCATCGGCCAGGGACCAGACCATGCCGAGTTGTTCGAGCCGTCGGGCGCGCTGGCCGGTCATCTGCCCGGCTGCGTAGGCGCGTCGTTGTTCCGCGACCCATTGTCCAAGGGGTGTCGCGCCCTCGCGGTGTCCGTACGGCACGCGAGCGTTCCCGGTCCGCTCGACGTACGTCTTCAGCTTCGCCCAGCCGCGGGCCCAGTCCTGGCGTTCGGTGTCGATCACGTTGAAGGAGACCCAGTCCGCGACCATCACCGGATCCCGGGGGGCCGCGAAACGGAGCAGCAGCCGGGATTCTTCCTCACCGTCTCCTGGCGCGGCACCGATGTTCACGGACGGTTGCGCGATGTCCTTCTGTGGCTCCTGTGGAATAGCCAACAATTCGATTGCCTCTTCATCGTGGGCCCGCAGGCCTTCCAGGACTTTCACCAGGGGCCGGTACGACCCCGAGGTGAACATGTCCTCCGGCTTTTCCCCCGGCTGGAGGAAGACCGGCACGATCAGAGAAGCCAACTTCCCTTGTCCGGGCTTCTGCCGCAAAGCGCGCCCGATGGCCTGGACGATGTCGTGCGGCGCGCCCTTAGGATCCAGCAGGGCCACTGAATCCACCGCGCGGATGTCGACGCCCTCGCCCAGGACCCGGCAGTTGGACAGCACGGCCCGCTGCGCCGTGGACCCGAACGAGCCGAGAACCTCCCGCCGACGTTCGGGGACGTGCTCGCCGCAGAGCCAGTCGGCCCAGATCCGCTTCGGGTACGTCTCCGGCTGGTCCGCGTGCAGCTTCGCCGCCACGCGCTCCAGGCCCTCCGCGTACGCCTGTGCCTCGATCGTCCGGTGGTGGAAGGTGATGCACGTCGACAGGTCGTGCTGCGCCATCGTGTGCAGCAACGCGGCCTGGAGCGCTCCAAGGCGCTGCCCGCGGACCTCTTCGGTGTGCCGCTCCTCGCCCATCAGCCGCTCGGGAGTGACGACGGGGTCCTTCAGCTCCAGGACGATGATCTGGTACCGCGCCAACAGGCCCCGGGAGACAGCAGATGCGAGCGAGAGCTTGTACAGGACGGGACCGAAGACCTTCTCGTCATCCATGCTCGCCGCCATCTCCCGCGGCAGCGGGTCACGGACTCCTTCGGCGACCTCGCGGTTGAGCCGCTCTTCCCAGATCCGCGGGGTGGCCGTCAGGTACAGCCGGCGTGCTGCCGGGATGACGCTCTGATCGTGGATGGCCGCCCAGGCCTTACCCATCGAGCCACTTGTCCTGTGGGCCTCGTCAACCACCGCGAGGTCTACTCGATCAAGCTTCTGACCGTAGACACCCTCGAACGCCTCCGCCAGAACACCCAAAGACGCGTAGGTGGCGTAGATGGTCACCGGCCCCTGCCCGTGCCACAGCGCCAACTGGATCGGGTTCGTCGTGGAGCGCACCTTCAACGACCACAGCTCCGGATCGTCCTGAAGCGAACACACCGCAACCGCCGGCCCCTTGTGCCCGGCCTCGTGCCACGCCCTCACCGTCTGCGCCAGCAGGTCCAGCGTCGGCACCAGCACGAGCACACGCCCCCTAGGCACAAGCCGCTTCGCCGACGCCGCGGCCATCATCGTCTTCCCCGTGCCACACGCCGCGTGCACCTGCCCGCGAAGACCATCCCAGGGAATACCGCCCGGCGGAACATCAAGACCCCGCACAATGGCGGCAACGGCCTCGATCTGGTGATCATGCAGCTTCACAACCATGCCCCGTGTTCTCCTTTTTCGCGGAATGCGGCGCGCAATGGTAAATAGAATTCAGGCGCAAGGTGCGCGGCGGTAGGGGTGTAGCCTCTTATCCCAGACTCTACACAGTCATGACTCGTGATGCATCAGCCGTCGCCAACTTCACACCCGAGGGTGGCACAGTGACTCAATCTCACCCACGAACAGTCGGCTATCCTTTATGCCGACAGGGCGATTAGGTGAACATGCCGGGACAGGTAGATAGTGGGGGAGGGGGTTCAGGGTGGAGCGCAGCGGAACCCGTCACTACAACGAGGCCGGCACCCCGTCAGGCCGACGGTCCGTCACATCCATTACAGGGGTGGCAGCTGGGAATCCCAAGCCCTACACAGTCCCGCGCCCGATGCACCCCCCTTACGGCCAGCCTCAGGAATCCCGCTTGCGGAATTCCGTCAATTCGCGCTTGCGCGAATTGACATGCACTCAGAATTCCGCTTGCGGAATTCGATTCACGCGCTTGCGCGGGAATCTGGCGGAGCGTCAGCGGAGCCGTGTCCTATGCAGCGCGCCAGCGCTGCATATCCCGCGGAGCGGGATATGC